>JAAEMD010000064.1 GCA_024225875.1 bacterium | reverse complement strand
CTATATAAACATATTTGTTTTATAAAATTAAATATAGTTAAGCTGAATTAATATAATACTTTATTAATGATTGATTTTAAAAGACTGTTTTTTTGATATATTATATATATTAAAGGATGTTTGCTTTTTTAATGGATTATTTGTATTTTTATCTATGTTTATAAAATTATCCGTTTATTGATATAAAATAAAACTTGAACTATTTTATAGTATTTTATTAATATACAAATATAAGGTTGTGTTGAATTATGAGGAAAGTACCTGCCGGCTTATTGCAGAATATTAACTGCAGTGAACTATCCAGTTTATTTTCACAGGAAAAAATACATTATGTTTAACTTAATATATATTTTACAAGAATCACTGGGTTTATCTCCTGATAACCAGATTCGCTTATTAAATACTTTTGTTATTGTTATTACTTTATGGCTTTTGCACTGGCTGATCTCCCGAATATTATGGAGACAGGTTCAGAGTCAGAGGAATCAATATATATGGAGTAGAGTATTAAAATACGTAACTATTGTTTTTACTATTCTGCTTGCAGGAAAAGTCTGGTTTATCAGCTTTCAATCCATAGCAACCTTTTTTGCTTTACTTTCCACAGGACTGGTAATTGTTTTAAAAGAACCGATAACTAATTTATTTGGCGGTATTTTTTTGTTTATCCAGAGACCTTTTTCTATTGGTGACAGAATAGAAATCGCCGGACATGCAGGAGATGTTATTGATATAAGAATATCTCAGTTTACTTTGCTGGAGATAGGTAACTGGGTTTATAAAGAACAAAGTACAGGCAGGGTAATCCATATACCTAACGGCAGGCTGTTTAAAAATACTCTGGCAAATTACAGCAAAGGTTTTCAACATATATGGAACGAGATTTCTATTCTCATTACCTTTGAAAGTGACTGGAAAAAAGCCAAAATAATATTACAGAATATAGCTAATAAGCACTCCAAACACTTAAGTAAGCCAGCAGAAAAAAGAATAAAAAAGGCAAGCAAAAGATATATGATCTTTTACTCAAAGCTTACACCTATTGTCTATTGCAGGGTAGAAGATAGTGGTCCTGTATTAACTATTCGTTATCTTTGTGAACCACGTAATCGTCGTGAATCTGAACATGCTGTATGGGAAAATGTTCTGGAGGAATTTAACCAGCACTCTGATATTTCATTTGCTTATCCAACAGTACGATATTATAAAAATAATGAAAAAACAGCTCTATAAATATATTTAGTTTCCACACAGGCCGGCAGACACTTTTGCTGCTGGCCAGTACATCTGGATGACTGTTTACAGCAGATTATAAGAAATGGCAGGCTTTAAATCTATGAATAATTCACAGAAGTTTTTTAAGATAATAAATAAGCACAAAGTGTATAGTAAATAAATAAGTTATGGAGCAGGTAAAAGGATATATAGAAAGAATAACTTTTCAAAGCATGGAAACAGGTTTTACTGTCGCCAGTTTAAAAGAACCTCAGAAACGAGACCTTACCTGTATTGTTGGCTCAATGCCCGATATTCAACCAGGAGAAACTATCCGGTGTACTGGTTTCTGGAAAAACCATCCTGTTTATGGCTGGCAGTTTGATGTTAAAAACTATAGTATCGATGCTCCGGCAGATATTATTGGGATAACAAAATACCTTAGTTCAGGTTTAATTAAAGGGATTGGTAATATTTATGCAGCTCGCATTGTAAAGAAATTCGGGGTTGATACACTAAATATAATTGACCAGTCACCGGAAAAGCTTTTGGAAGTAAACGGTATTGGCAGGATTAGAGTTGCAGGGATAACAGCCTGCTGGGAAGAACATAAAGCTGTTAGAGAAGTAATGATCTTTTTACAGCAGTATGGTGTTAATCCTTCTTATGCTCAAAAAATCTTCAAAACATACAGAGATGCCAGTATAGATAAAGTTAAGGACAACCCTTATCACCTGGCAAAAGATATTTTTGGAATAGGCTTTAAAACAGCAGATAAAATTGCACTTGCAATGGGTATAACTAAAGATTCCAGTAAAAGAATAGATTCTGGTATCGAGTTTACCCTTTCAGAGCTGTCTAATGATGGTCATACCTGCTTCCCTGTTTTAGATTTTCTTAATACAGCTAAAGAAAAACTGGAAGTGGATTTGCCAAAAATTTCTGCTAGACTCTCAACTCTGCAAAGTGAAGACAGAATTGTAATAGAACCATTAGTTCATAATGACAGGGAAGCAGAAGATTTTATATGGTTAAAACCATTTTATGTGTCTGAAACAGGTATTGTCAAAGAAATAAACAGGTTGCTTGGTTCAAAATCTAATATCAGAACAATAATTATAGATAAAGCCATTGAGTGGGTGGAAAAAAAGTTGAATATCAAACTTGCTCAAGCTCAAAAAGCAGCGCTGGGAACTGTTCTGGTCTCTAAAATACATATAATTACAGGAAGTCCTGGTACCGGTAAAAGTACAATTATTAACTCTATTATCAAGATATTATCTAAAATAACAGACAAAATATTACTATCAGCCCCTACTGGGCGGGCAGCTAAAAGATTAACAGAAATAACTGCTGCCAAAGCCTCAACTATTCATAGTCTTTTAGAATTTGATTTTAGTACTGGCCGATTTAAAAACAACAGGGATAACCCTCTAAAATGTGATGTCATTATTGTAGATGAAGCAAGTATGATAGATACTTTTTTGTTGTACAATTTATTAAAAGCAATACCTGATACAGCACAGCTGATTCTGGCAGGCGACATAAATCAACTGCCAAGTGTAGGTGCGGGAAATACACTCAAAGATCTTATGTCATCAAATAAAATATCAGTATCAGAACTAACAGAAATTTACAGGCAGGCAAAAAAATCAAAAATTATTGTTAATGCCCATAGAATCAACTCAGGTTTATTTCCTGATATTACAATATATCCTGATAGTGACTTTTTTTATATAAAAGAAGCTGACCCGGAAAAAATAAATGAAATAATTGTTGATCTTGTAACCAGAAGAATACCTGATAAATATAATTATGATCCTTTTGAAGATATTCAAGTGTTAAGCCCAATGAAAAAAGGGATTATTGGAACTATTAGTTTGAATGAAACTTTACAAAAATCATTAAATCTTTGCGATGAACCACTGCTTAAACTGGGAAAATGCTTCGCTGCTGGAGATAAGGTTATGCAGGTTAGAAACAATTATGACAAACAGGTTTTTAATGGTGATATTGGAATAATTTCTAAAATTGATAAAGTAGATCAAAAATTATTTGTAAATATCGATAGTAAAGAAATAAAATATGAATTTTCTGAATTAGATGAACTTGTATTATCTTATGCTGTATCTGTTCATAAGTATCAGGGCAGCGAATGTCCCTGTATCATTATTCCTGTGCATACCAGTCATTATATGCTGCTTTGCAGAAACTTATTGTATACGGCAGTGACCAGAGGTAAAAAACTGGTCGTTCTTGTAGGTACTACCAAAGCAATAGCTGTTGCTGTAAAAAATAATGATGTGAAAAATAGATATTCAGGGCTGCTTTCTAAAGCAAATGCAATATCGGAACTAAACTGATTTACCTGGAAGATTATAACCATGTTTTATAGCTGGTACAAATTGAAAGGCCGGTTTAAATCTCTGAGTGTAGTTTTACAAACGTGCATTTTTTCCGGCAGTTAGTTTTATCTTATAATTATTTTTATAACTTTACTGCTATACTGATTAATATGAATGCTGATACTTGGAAAAGTTTAAACCATAATAGTGTTTTAAATATTGTGGAAAACAGGATTAATAAAGAACTTACAAATTTATTTTTGCCAAGAAATAGTTATATAAATCGTGTTTTTGAGCTGGAGCTGGAAGAAACAAGAGAACGGATAATAGTAAAATTTTATCGTGCACACCGCTGGACAGAGCAAATGATTCTTACAGAACATGATTTCTTAGAAAAACTATATTATTCCGATATACTGGTAATTCCTCCACTGAAGTTTGATGATCAAACACTATTTAATTTTAATGGCATTAACTTCGCTGTTTTTCCGAAAAAAGGGGGGCGTGCTATTGATGAGATGGATAAAGAACAGTGGCAGCAGACTGGGCGGTTGACAGGCCGTATTCACGCACACAGCCGCAATTTTCTTGATCCGGATAGAATTAAGTGGCGGCCGTTAAGTGCAACGGTACAGCACATTAAAATTCTTAGAGATACACAGTCAGTTTATTCAGAATATCAAAAAAAATTCTTCGAAACAGCTGAGACCTTTATCAATAAATTTGATCCATTATTTGATGAGCAGGAATTTATACTTTTACATGGAGATATACATCTGGGCAATTTTATTCATAGACCTGATGAAGGAATCTATATTATAGACTTTGATGATATGTGTATCGGTCCTGTTATTCAGGATATGTGGATGCTTTTGCCTGATAAAGTTGAAAAGTGTGAGAATGAAATCAGGTGGTTTATTGATGGTTATGAAGTGTTTCATGCTTTTCCTCATAAAAGCCTTGAACTAATTCCTGCGCTGAGAGCTATGCGTTTAATACATTTTGCAAGCTGGTGTGCTTTACAGGCTAAAGAACCTGGTTTTGCAAACCATTTCCCTGAGTGGGGCAGCATCAAATACTGGAACGAAACAATAAAAATGCTCCAGGAACTAATTTATCCATGATAATGATTTAAGGCTGTACTGCGGAGCCTTATTAAAAAATAACATAATAAATCTATCTGTTATAGCTGCTCCAAAATAAAATGTCCGACACTGACGTTTTCAAATGACTTCGTTTATGTACGGCCAGTACACAGCACTCAGACATTTAAACGGACAGTTCAATTTGTACCAGCTATATATAAAGCAAAGATTAGTAAGATAAAAAATGATCTGGTTAAATATAAATCTTCAAAATATAATTAAGTTATGTATATTAACTCAATTTCTCCTGTAACAATACGTAACTTTATTGCACCGGTTCTGGCTGCTCCTGTGAAAAGGGTGGCAAGCGCAAAGAAAAAGCGTAAGAGTTCAAAGGTAAAAACTTTAGATGAGTCTATTGAAGACTTGTTTTCTGAGATAAGTACGGAAGGCAGTTCACAGTTGAGTAAAATAGCCCCGGAACTTAGAAATGATGAAAAGTATGAAGATGTGAAAGCACCGGAATATGATCCTGAAGACGATATGTCAGAGGCAAGGTTTGATGAATCTAAACAGGAACCTGTTAAAGATGAGTTTAATTATTACAGCAGTGATATTCAAATGCTGGATGCCAGCTCTGCTGTAAGGTTAAATATGGATAACAGTTATCCATTAAACAGTACTTATATCAATAATGACAGGTTCACATACTTTACCCTTATTGAAACTATTTTGATTTCCAATATCTTATTTAATAAATTTCCGGAAGGTGAACTGAAATTTTCATTTGGAGTAACTAAAATTCTGGACAATAAGAAAAGCCTGGAGACACAGCTGCTGATCAGCAAAAATGAAAAAGAAATTAAAAAATACAGGCTTGTATATGAAATAATTAAATCTTTTTTCAGTGTTTATGACTTTAATACTAATACTAAAGTCGGAGAGCTGGACTTCATATTAGTTGGAAAAGAAAATTATGTCGAAGAAGTACATGGCAGACTGGAAGGTAATGAAATTCATCTTGATCCGGTATGGCATAAAAACCAGCCTGATAAAATAAAGTATCAAACTCTTAAGATTGGCCATAGAAAACTTGACCTTACAGCTACTTCTAAAAAAGCAAGAGAAGGGCACTGGAGCTTTAAGGGTAACGAGCAGCCAGTTCCATTTTCTGTAATTTATAACTCATATGAAACAAAAATAGACCATATTTTAACACAAAAGAGTATCCGTACAGGTAAGAGCAGCCTGGAAATTAACCTGAAATACATAGATGATGTTTTTCCTGAACCGTACAGCGGAACAGGTGTAGCAAAAATTGAACATAATAAGAGCATTTCTAATCACGGTTATAATATTAATAGACCGTAGTTAAATATTTTGAGCTATATTATGCAGTATTTGTCTGAACCATATATTTGCAGGATCATATGTCGTGCGTTCATGCCAGACTATATTAAAGACAGGTTGAGCTATTTTGAAAGGCGATTCTACCATTTTTAATGGGAAGCGGGGTATAAAAAAACCAGCTTCTCTTTTGGAGGCAGTATAGACTAGATCAGTATTCATTAGTAAATAAGGGACAGTTAAGAAGACGGGTGTTTCAAGACCTGTTTCAGGGTTATAGCCGAGATCTCGTAAAGCATGTATTGAATTCCAGCTACAGCCTTCTGACTTTGAAACTATTAAATGTTTGTATGAAGATATTAGCTTTGGAGTTACTTTATCTTCAGAAAATACAGGATGACCTTCTCTAACCAGGAACGTCAGTTCCTCAGTAATATACTTATTTCCAATAAACGGGTATACAGGTTCTATTAATGTTCCAACTATTACATCTATGTTCCCATTTGACAGCTCAGAGAGCTGAGCTTTTTTAAGTGGCAGTATATTTAAAGTTACCCCAGGAGCTTCTTTTTTTAAGTTATTAAATAAATCGGATAAGATATACATTTGCATAAAATCATTTAATGCGATTGTAAAAGTCTTTGTTGATTTTACTGGATCGAAAGCATCAATATTTTCTACTTCATTAGTAAAAGCCATGAAAGCGGGGAGTACTTTTTCAAAAATTAAAGTAGCTTTACCTGTTGGTACTACACCAGTTGATGAACGAATAAATAAGGGATCATCAAAATATTTTCTTAGTCTATTTACTATATGGCTCATTGTTGATTGTGAGATGTGAGCTTTAGCAGCAGCATTACTTACACTCTGTTCTTCATACAGGACTTTGAAATGTTTTATTAAATTTAGATCCAGTTCTTTCATATTTTATAAATATTTTAAGGTAATTGTTTCAAATTATTCTTTTTTTAAAACTTTAAAAATATAAGACAGTTAATTTTCTCAGGTTAAAGAGGGTGTATTTTCTGAAAAATATCTGATGCTGTAACTGGTATATATCAGTCTGATATTCTCTGATAAGACTATTATATATATTAATAACATATATTAATTTAAATAATTTTACTTTTAAAAGATCAGATATTAAATTTTAAATATAAATGTAATACATAATAAGAGTTAAGTACAGGTCTAAATAATGCATTTTTGTAAAAAAATCATAATTATTATTTTATATTTCGTTTTAATAATAACCGATAGTTCCGTTTTTGCTGAAATAAACAAAAAAAATATAGTGGTTTTTGCTACAGGAGGCACTATAGCAGGGTCGGGAAAAAAAGGCAGTTCTGCAAGTTATAAGCCGGCTGTTTTTCCTGTTAATGAACTGCTTTCTTCAGTTCCTGAAATTCAAAAAATTGCAGATGTAACAGGAAAGCAGATAGTTCAGGTAGGAAGCCAGGCGATGACCAGTGAAATATGGATGCAGCTTGCCAGGAGCGTAGATGATGCGGTAAATAATAATGAAGTTGACGGTATTGTTATAACGCATGGTACAGATACTATGGAAGAAACAGCTTATTTTCTGAATTTAGTAATTAATACCAGCAAACCTGTAGTTTTTGTTGGTTCGATGAGACCTCCAACCTCGATCAGTGCAGACGGTCCCCTCAACTTTTATAACGCAGTTTTTTTAGCTGCTCATAAAAAAGCTTCTGGTAAAGGGGTTATGCTTTTATTAAATAATGAAATACATAGTGCCAGAGAAGCAACAAAAGCAAATACTACGCAGGTAAATGCTTTTAAATCAATAAATAACGGTATGATGGGTTATATCATAGAAGATGATATTTATTTTTATAAGCAGCCGGCAAAAAAGCATACATACAAAAGTGAGTTTAGTATAAATGATATATCCAGCCTGCCGAAGGTGGATATAGTTTATGGTTATTCTAATTGTGGCCGTGAGGCTGTGGATGCTTTTGTAGATAATGGCAGTAAAGGAGTCGTTATTGCTGGTACAGGTAACGGTAATATACATCCAGCAGCTATGCAGGGACTTGTTGATGCCGAAAAAAACGGTGTTGTGGTTGTAAGAAGCTCCAGGTGCGGGAGTGGGGTAGTAATAAATGAATCGGATAATGATAATAAAAGTAAATTTATTTATTCAAATACTTTAAACCCTCAAAAAGCAAGAGTTCTGATTATGACAGCTTTGACAAAGACAAATAACCTGGAGCAGATTCAAAAAGTTTTTGATACTTATTAATTTATACTTTTCCTTCAGGGTTATGATAGATAAAATATTTTCTTAATCAAAAGTTAACCTTAAACAGACAGTAAGAATAAGTCCGGTCAGTTTTTTGATTTAATTATAGAGATTACAGGTTGACTTTATAACTGCAAATCTTCAATTATATTTAAGTAGTATTGAGTTGCTTTATGCAGATTATACTTTTTGTGTATTGCATTTAAGCTGTTTTTACCCATTTGCTCTCTTTTGAACGAATCTTTATAGAGACTCAAAATTGCTTCTGTCAATTCCTTAACTTCTCCTGGTCTGGTTACAATACCGCTTTGCTCTTCTTTTATTATTAAGGCAATCTCTGCAGTAGAATTCATAACTGCTATTACAGGTAATCCGGCAGCCATTAAACCAAATGTTTTTGATGGTACAGATAAGCCTTCCTGTCCGCTGCATAAAGAAACCAGCCCGGCATCTGCGGCTGCTAATAAAGGTCCAAGCTCCTCCCTTTTTACATAGCTGTGAAACTGGCAGTTTGTTAAAGAATGTTTTTTAGAATAATTAATTAACCATTGTTTTTTGTGTCCTTCGCCAACGAAAAGGAAAAGGATATCCTGATGATTCCTGAGTTCTTTTGCAGCGGCAATAATAGTTTCCATATCGTGGAAACGTCCCATATTACCTGAATAAAGTAATATAAATTTATTGTAAAGGTTCCATCTTTCTATAAAAGGACTCTCTTCTTCTGAGAAAGATTCTATTAGCTTATCATTGCTCCATACATGGATACACTTTATTTTTTCTGTATTTTTATGTTTCATTTTTTTAATGATTTTTTTCTTCATACATCGGCCAATAACAATTACTGCAGCAGCTGAATTTAAGGTTAAGCTGTTAAGATACTCCCAGATCCTGGCTATAAAGCTGTTCTTTTTAATCAAGCCCATATTTGCTGCTGTATCCGGATAAACGTCAAATATCAGATAGATAAAAGGGATTTTT
>JAAEMD010000063.1 GCA_024225875.1 bacterium | reverse complement strand
TGATAGCAGCTTTAGCACTCCATGTTCTGACTGGCGCTCTCCGGCAAAGCTTTAATTGAGGTGCTTAAATCAAATCTTCCAATTAACTTAAGGCGTTTAGCTCTATGATGAGCTTTGAATTTTTAATGATGTTGATATTTCATATCAACCAGATATATTTGTTGAACCAGATAAAAGCTAAAGAAAATTGAAGAGCTGCTGAAATAAATTTAAGATAATTTAATTATTTTGTTGAAATAATTAAACTAAAAAGCTATTGTTTCAAGCACAGATAAAATGTTTTTATCTGTTTTTTACCGAATCGAGCCGGCAAGGAGCTGTCACTCCAAACCGACTCTCACCACAACTCTTACACGTTTAAAGGAACAAAAGAGCCATGGCTGTTATTTGTTTTACAGAAACTCACTTCTTACGTCAACGCCTCTTTCACACATCAGGGCAGTTTTTTCACTTAAAACTTTTCAGGAAATATTTAAAAGCGGGTTTAAGGGAAGTTTATAACCTTTAGATTGTAGCTTTTTGTTTATTGTGAATTGATACCGAACCTTGATAAAGACTTTCTTTAGTCACTCATTTAATTTCTATAAAATTTAAACTTTTATATAAAAATTAATGAGAATGATTTTGTTTAAGCCCTGTAAACTTAGAAATTATAAGAGGTTTGTATTAATAATACAGCATAACTAAAGATGATTAGTTTTTATTCAAGAAAGGTATTGTGTGCGAAAGAGGCAGACTAATACTGCAAACTACATATTTTTTTTAAACAGGCTGGCTGTCAACTGCCTTGCTCCAGCCTTTTCTTTTAAGACAACTATTCTCTGATAAATATTAAAATTTTATTGTTAGAAAAAAAAATAAAGGTAGGATTCTAAAATGTACGTTGACATTAAACCTGACTTTACCAGCACAGCTGGTGAATTTATAAAATGTATAAGATTGTTTGGTGGAAGCTATAATAACTGGTATATCGGCCTGACAAATGATGCTAAACACAGCTTTCTTAATATTCACAGAGTAGATATGCATAATCCAGGTTGGATTCTTAGCAATCGGTGTGATTTCAACACTTTGCGCTTTGTGAAGCAACTTTTGACTGAAATGGGCTGTCAAAACAGCATTGAATTAGATATGAATGAGCCAGACCAAATATACCTTTATAAAATCAGAGAATGTACAAGGGAAAGTATTAAGTCTCTAAATGATGATTGAGAACTTCAAAAGCCTGAATAAGTCTGGTTGTCAACGACTCTGCTGCCAGACTTTTTCTTTTAAAAAATCGGGATTCCCAAATAACAGATTTTGATCCAAGGTTAGATACAGCTGCAAAGAAACAAATGTAGGCTAATAGAAAGAAAAAGGAAGCTTATACTTTGTCGAAACTCTTGATTGGGAAAAGATGATACTTTGAAAATTAATGATAACCGCATTACATTTACCGTTTCATATTTTTATAAAATGCTTCCAGAATATCAAGTGCTGCTGAAATATCTTTCTTTGAGAGTTCTGAGAATATAGATTTGACTTTAGCTATAACTTTAGTTTCATCTTGAATACTTGCATTCAGAAGATCACCGGGATTTACCTGAAGTGCCTTGGCAATTT
>JAAEMD010000062.1 GCA_024225875.1 bacterium | reverse complement strand
TGAAATCACCATATAACGCCATGAATCCCTCCGTTTTCATACAATTTGTGCATTCAGAATTTCCAGCAGATATTGAACTGCCTAAAGGAGTAACCTTTTTTAACCACAGAGTTTTCATAGAGAACATATAATCTCAAAAACATAAGCTCTGTGATCCTCTGTGCCTTCTCTGTGTTCTCTGTGGTAAAAAAGATACAACAAGGTTACACTCAATTCCTATAATCAACAGCTTTATTCTCCAAAATGTACTTATTTGAAATAAAAGTCAATTTCTTTTTTTAGGCTATCCACCTAAGCCGGGACAACTTTGGACCAGGCTTTGGAAGGTAAACCCTGGAATCAATAGAAGTCCGGCAATTATCGTCAATTTGCAGACAAAAATTTATAAAGCCTGTCTGCCTGCCAATACAAGCTTTACTGTGATTCAAAATTAAATTCCGTCAACTTAGTTTGCCGTAGTTTATGTAATTAGTTTGCAGTCATACTGCAATTATTTCATATAGTTGCTGATGGACTATATTATCAAAGCATAGTGGCATATTTTTTGCAATAGTAGATAGGAAGATATACTTCAACGGCTGAAACTCTGGGGCCTCTGCCCAGTTTGCAGAAGCGCCAGGGACTGCTTAAAATATTATTAATTTTATACTGTTTAATACTTTTCGACCTGTGCAGTTAAAAAATGCAGG
>JAAEMD010000061.1 GCA_024225875.1 bacterium | reverse complement strand
ATAATGCTACCGAAAGAGATATTAAGCCCTTTGTTATGGCACGAAAGAATTTCCTGTTTGCCTGCACACAAGCTGGTGCTGATTCCCTGGGTGTTCATTTTACATTGATTTTAACGGCTAAAGCGCATCGCTTGAACCCAGCTGATTATTATATGTATATTTTAAAACAGATTCCATTCTGCAAATCTTTTGAAGATTACAATAGATTACTGCCCTGGAATTTTAAAGAAAGTTAATTGTTTTTTTCAAGAATGCGGTTTGGGGATCGCTTACATTTTTACCGGACAACAGTGAAATGCGTTAGCAATCCCCCATGAATATATCGTACGAGAGCGTATCAAGATGGTTAGCCAAAGTAAACTGCCAGCCTCAAGATGTGTGATAATCATCCAATAACCGCTTATTCATAATCTAATAAATCAGGAATTTATCAAAATACTTAATCGTTTCCTTTAGTCCTTTTTCTAAATTCAATTTCGGAGACCAGTTTAATTTTTGTTTTGCACGAGTAATATCCGGTTTTCTTCTTTTAGGATCATCAACAGGGATCTCTTTATAAATAATCCTGGATTTCGAAGCAGTCATTTCTATAACCTTCTTTGCTAATTCCAGTATCGTAAATTCATCTGGATTACCAATATTTAGCGGACCGACAAAACTATCTTCCGAAGCCATCATTTTAATCATTCCATCAACAAGATCATCTACATAACAAAAGCTCCTGGTCTGATTACCGTTTCCATAAACTGTAATATCTTCTCCTTTTAAAGCCTGTACAACAAAATTACTTATAACCCTTCCGTCATCAGGCTGCATTCTCGGTCCATATGTATTAAAAATCCGTATAACTTTAATTTTAAGATTATGCTGCCTGTGATAGTCAAAAAAGAGTGTTTCAGCACAACGCTTGCCTTCATCATAACAAGCCCTTGGCCCTATCGGGTTTACATGCCCCCAGTAATCTTCAGGTTGAGGATGAACATTTGGATCACCATATATTTCAGAAGTAGATGCCTGTAAAATCCTGATTCCCAGCCTCTTAGCCAGGCCTAACATATTAATTGACCCAACCACAGAGGTCTTTGTTGTTTGAACAGGGTCCATCTGATAATAAACAGGACTGGCAGGAGATGCCAGATTATATATTTCATCAACCTCGACATATAAAGGAAAGGTAATATCATGACGGATAAGCTCAAAATACGGTTCTTTTAATAGATGAACTATATTTTGTTTATTTCCAGTAAAAAAGTTATCGACACAAATAACATCATTTCCTTTTTTAATTAATTTATCGCATAAATGACTTCCCAGGAATCCTGCTCCACCTGTTACTAAAATACGCTTTTTCATTAATTTACACCAAAACCCTTTCCATAAACCATAATTACTGCAAATTACATTTTAGACTTCTGATCAATATAAAAATACATAAAACAGACCTTTAAATCAATAATAATTCTAAACTGATTTTTAAAATTTCTTATTATTTTAATCTTTATCTACTAATGTTCTTTAACCATTACCAGAAACTTAGTTCAAGTTAAATTTACACCTTGTTTTTTACAATCAGCTTCAACCATGATCTTAATCAGCTTTTCAAAATTAACTTCCGGTTCCCAGCCTAATACTTTCTTTGCCTTTGCTGCATCGCCAGTTATGCTGTCAGCTTCTGTCGGCCTGAAATATCCAGGGTCAACTTCAACCAGGATCTTACCGGTCTTTCTATCCAGCCCTGTTTCATCAATGCCCTTACCTGTCCAGACAATTTCTTTACCAGCATATTCAAATGATTTTTCTATAAACTCTCTGACCGAATGCATTTCTCCTGTTGCAATCACATAATCATCCGGTGCACCCTGCTGCAGCATAAGCCACATAGCTTTAACATAGTCAGGAGCATATCCCCAGTCCCTGGATGCATCTAAGTTACCTATAAAAAGTTTCTCCTGATTACCAGCCAGAATACCTGCCACAGCCCTGGTTATTTTCCTGGTTACAAATGTTTCTCCTCTTCTCGGTGACTCATGATTAAAAAGGATTCCATTGGAAGTATACATATTATAGGCTTCCCTGTAATTAATAACTATCCAGTAAGCATACAGCTTGGCAGCAGCATAAGGCGATCTTGGATAAAATGGAGTCAACTCTGTCTGCACTTTATCCTGAACTTTTCCATACAGTTCAGATGTTGATGCCTGATAGAACCGGGAATTAAGACCGGTATCTTTTATTGCCTCCAGTAACCTCAGAGTACCAGTCCCATCAACATCAACCGTGTATTCCGGGATCTCAAAAGAAACTTTAACATGTGATTGAGCTGCAAGATTATATATTTCATCCGGCTGAGTTTTCTCTAAAATCCTTTTTAAATTACCCGCATCTATTAAATCGCCATAGTGAAGGAAAAGCTTTACTCCCTTATTATGAGGATCTTTATATAAATGATCGATTCTATCAGTATTAAACTGGCTGGTTCTTCTTATTATTCCATGTACCTGATAACCTTTCGATAACAGGAGTTCTGCCAGGTAAGACCCATCCTGACCTGTAATACCGGTAATCAAAGCCTTTTTCATAAGGCCCTTCTTTTCATCAGTAGTTTATAATAACCCAGCCAGAATGCTGTCTATAACATAGTCCTGCTGATCTCTCGTCAATTCTGCATACACAGGAATTGAGATAACTTCTTCGGATACCTTTTCAGCTTCCGGGAAACTACCCTTTTTATAACCATGCTCTTCAAAACACTTTTGTAAATGAAGTGGAACCGGATAATAAACTGCATTTCCCACATTATTATCAATCAGTTGTTTTTGCAGCTTGTCTCTATTTTTTAGCCTTATAGTATATTGATTATAGATCATACGGAAACCATCCTTTACATAAGGAATAACAACACTACTGCCAAGTTTTTCATTATAGTAGTCCGCATTGGTCTGGCGTCCTTTATGATGACCCTCAAGAAACCTCAGTTTAACCAGCAGCACTGCAGCCTGCATTGAATCAAGCCTGAAATTACCTCCTGAAAAATCATGATAATACCTTTGCTTTGCACCATGGTTCCTTAACAATTTCAACTTCTCTGCAATATCACTACTATTTGTTGTTACAATACCACCATCACCACAGCATCCTAAATTCTTGCTTGGAAAAAAAGAAAAACATCCAGTATCGCCAACTGAACCAGCAGATCTTGTATTCCCATCCCTGGAAAGATAGTTTGAACCTATTGCCTGGGCAGCATCTTCTATAACAAAAAGGTTATGTCTCTCAGCTATGTCATTAACCCTGTCCATATCTGCCATCTGTCCAAAAAGGTGAACTGGAATTATTGCTTTTGTTTTTTTTGTTATTTTTTCTTCTATTAAGTCCGGATTAATGTTGAATGTATCAGGATCAATATCTACAAATACAGGAGTTGCACCAACCCTGACAATACTCCCGGCTGTGGCAAAAAAAGTAAAGGGAGTAGTTATAACTTCATCACCATAACCTATACCCATAGCCATTAATGAAATAATTAAAGCGTCCGTACCTGATGATACGCCAACTGCATATTTACATTGACAATAATCGGCTATATTTTTTTCCAGTGCCTCAATTTCAGGCCCCATAATAAATTTTTTTGATACAACAACCTCTTTTAATGCCTGTATAATTTCATCTTCAATCGGTTTGTATTGTGCATTTAAATCCAGTAAAGGTACACTTGTTATAGTTTCTTTTAAGGTTTGTTTTTGCATTCTCCTGCCTTTCCAGTTATTTAATTGATTACTTATTATACCTCGAATTTATCAACTTGCCATATCCATTAGAATACAGTAAATCACTTCCGGTTCCTCCTTCTGAATTTATAGTTGAATTAAAATCAACTTTAAACTCTTTACTGGAATAATCATTAATCTCTATATAATCATCATATATATATATCATCCTGACCTGAACAATATCTCGAAATATTAACTTCACTCCAATACTTCTTTCATTAAGATATAGAAGTTCACACCTGGTCTGATCAAACATACTAAAAAGACCTTTAAAACCATTAACCCACTGATTCTGTTCTTCACCACTTACTATCAAACTATTATGTGACTCTGTACTTCTGAATTTATTCCTGATCTTCGGTAGTGGCGTATATAAATAAGTTCCAGGGTCTAAAATAATATCATCACCATCAATATTCAACTCCAGAGACAATTTATCATTATGAGCATGTCCGCCAGTACCTTTCTGTCCATTAGATCCGGCTGAGAATGTCAGGTGAATCCTGTCTGAAATAAATATATAGATCCCGAAATCAGCATAGCTGTAAACCTTGATATTATTTTTAAGTGAAACATCTGACTCATTCTCTGGCCTGATAGTACTCTTATAAAAATATTTCAAATCATTTATAACATTTTTGTATGAAACCTGTGGCCTGGAATAAGCAAACACTTTTCTTTCGGCAACCTGTTGTTTCAAAATAACCCCTTTAGAAATACTCTTTATTACATACCGCTCAACAGGGAATTGATCCGCTACTCTATTAAATACTTCGCAATCAAATATTCCAGCTAATGCAGATATATATGCAGAATGATTTAATATATTTTCATCCCAGAATTCTTTATATTCGGAATATATAGAATCATATCCTGTTAAGCTCTTATACTTTTTTTCAACTTCCCCTTTCTTTAAAAAAGAACCCGCAGAAGATATCCAGAAAAAACGCCCGTTATCATTATCTCCAATCTGTGGGATTTCCTGTGTTGGTTTTGTCAGATGAACTGTAAACATACCGGCTTTAAAAATACGATCAACATACCAGCCAGGAAAAATCACACCATCTTTTAAAATGTACTCCTGGTCCCTGATATTTTTTAAAAAAGGCATTTTCTTCCAAAAAGACATGTCATAATTTTTCAGCGCATCTTTTTTATCCCTGGTTAGTCCTAAAATTAAAGCTGATGAAAAGACTACCATTTCACCCGATAAACGATGGTAAGAGGTCGACGCTTCAAAACTGGTTCCATCCGGGTAAAACTGCTCCCTGACCTGCTCAATTATTTCCTGTACAGCAAAAGCTAACCAGCAGTCTATTTCCCTGTTACATTGCAGATAAGCAGCTACAAAAAGCAGACCGCAAACATTAGACAGATAATGATTGGCTGTTAATTTATCAGACCATTCCATATTATTAATAATATGTAATCCATGTTCATAAACCGCATTAGAAATAACCTGCATTATTTCCTCACTTAATACCCTGTCCTCATCTATTTGTATAAATAAATCACAGGCAACCAGAATATTTGCAGCACGTATGGCCACATCCATAGTACAAGTCCAGTTAACTCCCATTCGAGGCGGGTTAGCTGCAATAAAATCCAGTATTTGATTTTTAAATTCTGTCAGCAGTTCTTTTCTTCTATCCGGTAATATAACGGCAAAAACTGCCATTTGCGGAAGATGCTGAAGCCTTGCCAGCTCCCAGGGCACCTTAATATCTGCGCCTTTTTTCCTGCCATATTTCTGATCTTTATACCATTTTTTTGCTGACCAGCGATATCCGCTTTTAAAATCTTTCTGCCAGTCTAAAGGCTGGTAATTACTATCTTTTATAAGACTCCATACTGCCCTGCTGTTATCAAGATAAGCCGGTAGAAGTACTTTTTTTAACCATTTCCCCTTTCCATCAAAGGTATTAATGCAAAGGTTCATATCATATACACAGCCCTCCAGTCCCAGAGCTTTACTGTCATAAGAGTTTTTAACCCAGCCGGACCCCAGAAGATCAAAATGGTGATTAAGATATTTATCGATTAAATAACCTGCCTGATCTTTTTTTAGAACTACCTTTGACAAATCATTTGCCTGCAGATAACTGTAACTGATATTTGCAGCATAATTAAAACTTCTGGAATCCGATCTAAGATCTTTTTGCTGTTTAAATAAATGATGAAGTATTCTTAATGCTTTATTCATTAAAATCGAAATATTAAAATTATCGTAACAGAACCTTTTTTAGACATTAGATTCATTCTTAATGGCACATTCAATCCAAATAAATCCAGTCTTTATCCGAATCAATAAACCCTCTAAGCTCTACCCTTCCGTCAGCAGCCTTATATCCTATCCTGTCCCATTGATAACAAATCGAGGCCCATTCTTTAGAATCTATCTCCCTGGTGCTTAGCAGTTTCAGAGACTTGCCCGTAGTTCCGCTTGTAGAAATTTTATGTTTTTTTCCATAGTAATTATCAAGCACCATAGCCTGACAATTTAACCGGAAATCTTCTTTGGTTACCACGGGTATTAAATCCATATCATCTATACAGCGCACATCTTCCGCATGGAAATCAGCTGCATCATATTTCTGCTTATAAAAAAAAGTATGTTCATATACAAGATTCAATAAATTTTTCAGTTTTTTAAACTGATACTCTCTGATATATTCATAACTGACTTTCTCATGTTTTTTCAGCAGCTCCAAAAAAGAATAAAAAGCAGGATCTAACCTGTATCGATAAGGTATCATAGATCGTAATAATCTGGCCGATCTTTCCAAAACAGGTTGTTTAGCAATAACTTCCTTAATCATAATTTTTAAAATATGTTCCTCATTTTAAATTTAACGATCTTGTTTTTATATATATCAATATACTCAAATATTTTCTGCCTGTACTGCACATCTATAATCTTCATATAAACAAATAAACCCAGCCCTGCTTCACAAAACAGAATAACAGCTCTATACAAAATAAAGATATCTTTTATTTTATAATGAAAAAATATATGCAGCGCTACAACTATTAAGTATAAAAGTATATATCTAAAATTAAAATAAAAAATCTTCAACAGCTTATTGGAAAAATAAAATAATAATATAAGCCTGAGTATAAAACTTATCATCGTAGCTATTATTGCACCACTAATCCCCAGCTTTATTACCAGTAAAATATTTAAAATAATATTGGTAACGGCCGTAAATAACTCAATAAAAAGAGAGTATTCAGTTTTCTTAGCAAGACTTATATTTGATGCAAACGGTCTGGAAGCAAATCTTACAGTCCAGACCATAATAAACAGATAAGCCACAGGCATATATATGAGATATTTTTTTCCCAGAATAATATACATTATCTCATAACAAAAAATAGATATGAGTACGGTTATTAAATATAATATAAAAAAAATAGACATACACATAAAATAATAGTTCCGCTTAAAGCCTTCCTGCTTGTAACTTTTTAAAACTATGGGAAAAAAGGCCAGATAAATCGGTTCTAAAACCAGCATAATAATAGAACCAACTTTATTGGCTGCAGAGTAAATACCTACGCTTTTTATGCCGGTATACTTTTTTAAAATAAACCTGTCTGCCATATGAGAAACGTGGTTTCCTAAAACTGTAGGAACCAGATAAGAAGAAAAGGTAAGGGAATCTTTAATTAAGGAAAAATCTATCTTGAATTTCCATTTATGCTCAAACACAAAAAAATAACAGCTAACAGGGATCAGGTACTGCAAAAAACAAGCAAAAAGTATCCAGAATATTTTATCGGTCAAAGCAAAAAACTTAATTCCTGTAACTACCAGAATTAAATTAGCAGCTGCTTGAACAACAGTGATTATGGAAAGCTCAAAGGCCATATTTTCTAATCTTAATTTTGAAGTTATTAATCCGGAAAAAGATATGAAAAACGGCAGAATCAGCATAACAAAAAATATATCCAGTGGTATATAAAATA
The DNA here is from genome assembly GCA_024225875.1 of bacterium. Taxonomy (GTDB): domain Bacteria; phylum Margulisbacteria; class Marinamargulisbacteria; order JAAEMD01; family JAAEMD01; genus JAAEMD01. The sequence goes on along the minus strand of JAAEMD010000061.1, from coordinate 2,333 downwards.
AATAATTAATTATCAGCTGCCTGAATGAAAATAAGATTACTGCAAAAACCAGATTAATTATAAAAAGTAAATTTACTATTGATATTTCATATTTTCTTCTTTCAACCTCTGTTACCTCAAAATAAAATCTTGTGAACCCTGATTGAATTTCAAAAGAACAAATAATAGATAAAAAAGTTACTATAAGAATATAGATAGAATACTGTCCCATTTCCTGAATAGATAAAACACGCGCAATATAGGCAAAAAATAAAACATATATCACTTTATTTATTAAATTAGAAATAAAATAAATTGACGAATTTTCAAAAAACTTTCTCACTTATTACCTCTTTTTTTAAATAACTGGCGATATTACTGCACATTCTTACAGCCACACAATACCCGAAGGTTGCATTTTAATTTCCTGTTCCTGCTAATTACGCAACAACACTTTAAATTCGTCACATAAATTGCAAAAATGATCACTGCCTTTACATTATTTTACCTGTTACATTTATACATTATCTTTATCAAGATCTTACTTTAGATGTTTTAAGTTTATTTAAGCATTTATTATAAAAATCATTAGAATCCCTGTTTTCAAACAAAACAGTTCCTTCTGGTCTTTTACTGGCATTGCTTGCAACCACCGAACAGTTAAATAACAGCGCCTCTTCAATACTAACAGCATATCCGTCCTCAGAAGTTGGCCTTACCATTAAATCTACTCTTTTAAATACAGGCCACAATTGTCTTTGTCCAGTTAAAAAATAAAAATTATCCCTGATACCCTTTTCTTTTAAATCATTTTTGATTTTGTTCAAATAATTAATATTACTTTCTGCATCAGCTATTGCAAATATAAATCCTGTATCTGGATATTTTGTTACCAGCTTCGACACCAGGGCTAAACACATGTCCAGTCCATATAAATCCACCCCTCCAGTAAAAACCAGAGCAAAAGCATTCGCAACTATAAGAGGCCTTTTATGTTTTATAAATTCAAAAAATTCCTGCGGATAAGTTTTTAATATTTTATCCTCTTCTTCTTCTGGAGGTGGTAAAAAAGCATTTTCAACATATAGTTTATCTTCATTGCATCCAATTTTTTTTAAAAAAGACAAAAGATCTTCAGAAACACAGCGGATCATATGAGCAGAGCCTAAAATTTTTTTTATTAAGAATTGAATAATAACATTCGACTTTATATACTTATTCTCAACCCCTCTACCATGCAAAACTATTTCATATTTATGATTTCGTATTAAAGACAAAATATATATTGCGAATCTACGTTGTAAAGATATGGTATGAGAAATATAATAATATTTTTTGAAAGTAAAACACTGTTTTATAAACCAGATGAGAAATTTAAATTTGCCACTATTCTTTTTTTCATCCAAAAATTCTGCTTTTTTATCTTTTTTAGATAGTCTATATAAATAAACAGAAATACCTCCAAGCGGTGGAGGGAACATACCCATATGCAGCTTTCTATAATTATCAATCGATAAAGATGCTTTATCCATAATATACACCCTGCTTTTATATCAATAAAATTCGGCTATCACACTCAGGAAATTCGCCATTCTATTTTAAATCCAAAGCACCAGATAAAAAATCATCAATAGCAAAAATAACTGTAGCCTTTGAATTATTATATCAGTTACATTAGTCATTAATTCAAATTATTTTCAACCTGTGCTGGGTATCGCCCATATGATTATAGCTGGTACAAATTGAAATGTCCGTTTAAATGACTGAGTGCTGTGTACTGACGTACATAAACGAAGTCATTTGAAAACTTTAGTGTCGGACATTTTATTTTGGATCAGCTATAGATTATAAAAGGAATTATTATTTAATAAATATCAATAGGATTAAAAAAACAAATATGTACTGTAGAATCTGCAAAAAAGAAAATAATGTAAAATCAATAAGATCTATAAAATCTCCATTTATCGATCTAACCTATAAACTTTATGAATGTAGTCTTTGCAGAAGCAAATTTTTCAATTCAGATGAGTACGATATAAATTTACATTCCATATACAATGATTATTATAAGAATCAAAACCCTGCAACTTCCTTTATAAAAGATAAATATTGGGAAAATCAAGTTAAGATCATAAAAAAAATATTAGGTCATAAGCCACAATCCGTTCTAGACGCTGGCTGCAAAACAGGAGACTTTCTGATGCATTTTCCCGATAATATTATTCGCGAAGGGGTTGAGTTATCAGACAGCAACTATTACTCCGTACCTAAAGTAGTAGATAATAACTAGGCAGCGTAAGCAACTTCTTTTTTCTTAAAAAAGTTAGTAATTTTGTTTGGAGATTTTTGAATTT
>JAAEMD010000060.1 GCA_024225875.1 bacterium | reverse complement strand
GGAAGTGACCGAGACCCAATGATACCTATGTTGCGAATGGCAGGCTGCGCCACCTCCTTTTGACTAGGATTTTTAACAGTTGCTTGCATAAAAACAACCCCTTTCTGGTTTTGAATTTATTAGGCGGAAAACCAGAAATACTGTTGTGATGTCAAGTTGTTTTTATATGGGAATTTTTTGATGGGTGAGGCTAAGATAATAAACTAGGGCTAATCTTTTAAAGATATTAGAATTTGTTTTGTTTGTTAGCTATCTTATGAAAGAAGGTGATTATTAATATTGGGGGATTTTGTTTTAACTTTATATTTTCTTCATAATATAAAATACATATCCATAATAGTCCGAATATTTTTCATATAAGCGAATCTCTGTTTTTTCGAGTTCTAGCTGATTAACAATATCTGTACTAGTTTGATACTTATTTTGTAAAACATTAATTTCTGCTTCCATTGGAGTATAGTATGTTTGCCAAGCTTTTTTAGATAAGGTGAAGTGATCTATCAGCTCATAACCTGATTTTTCAATAACACACACATTTTTTTTAATGCTTTGAATTGCCGGATAGGCTTCTTTCCAGAATTTATAGATTTCTTTTGGAATAATAGAAGTATCTTTTAGCCATGAAATTTCTGTAACAGCAATATATCCACCACTCTTTACTAAGGATTTCCATTTGCTAAGACCTTTTTCAAATCCCATTAAATAAATAGCACCTTCAGACCAAATAAGGTCAAAACTATCTGGATCAAACGGAAGATCAGACATGTCAGCCAATAACGTACTAATAGTAGTTTTGTTTTTTCTATTCAGAATATCTAAAAATGATTTGTGATTATCAACAGCAATAATGTTACCCGTTGTTAAATCAGCTAAATTAAGAGTTTGCGCGCCTGTTCCGCACCCTATATCAAGAATTTGAGGGCTTTGTGGTAAACCGTCTAATAGATTAAATGCTTTTTCTGTTTCTGATTTTTGGCCAGGTCCTTGGCGTAAAATATTTTTATATATTACCCCGACCTGAAAATAGTTAACATTCAATCAAACAGCTAAGGCAATATATTTAAGCTCTGCTTTTTTAAAATAATTAGAAACCTTTTTTGGGG
>JAAEMD010000059.1 GCA_024225875.1 bacterium | reverse complement strand
CATTTGACATCTCCATTTAAAATCAAATTCAGAATTAATAAATTGTTGAAGTACTTCTATGGAATAATTATGGTTAGTATCTATAAAATTTTCAGAAATAAATTTAAAAAAAGCACTATCAAACACCAGAACCATAGTTAACTTTTTTTAAGTTGAATATAATTACAGATATCTGCTACACTTTGAAACCTGCTAAAATCTTCCGCCGGTATTGTAATATCATATTCTTCTTCAATCATTGCTACTAATGAAAGCAAAACTAAAGAATCCCATTCTTCATATTGACGGAAATCATCTTCTTCTACTATAGTATTTTTATTTTTTTCTAAAACTTCCTCTAATAATTCAATAAACCGTTCTTTCATTTTTGTCTCTTTCCTGTCTATTTCGCACTATACCCACCATCAACAACAAGATTAGTCCCTGTTATCCATCTCGACATATCTGACAATAAAAAAACGCTGGAATTAGCAACATCATCTGCTTTTCCAAAACCTAAAGGATGCATATTTTCAATCATATCCTTAGAAGATTCCGGCAAACCAGCAAGTAAATTCTTTGACATCTCTGTTTCAACAAATGCAGGCAAAATTGTATTTACTCTCACTTTTTTACTAACTAATTCCAGAGCCATAGCTTTTGCACCAGCATTTAAGGCACCCTTGCTCGCACAATATCCTATTTTACCAGATTGCCCCAAAAAACTCATAATAGAAGAAATAAATACAAAGCTGGAACCTTGTTCATCTAAATATTTCTTTTTCGAAACCAGCTTAGCTATCTCAAAAGCTGCTATAACATTTACTGCGAAAACCTGCTGATAATGTTTTTCAGTTAAACTTTTCAAAGGACGTGTCATTTCAATTCCTGCAGAATGAACAAACCCAGATATTTTCCCTGTTTTCTCAACAGATTGTTCAATTATATTTTCCATCTGATCATATTTTGTAATATCCTGAACAAATTGCAAATGACTACTGCCATGTAATTGCTCGAATACTTCATTTAATTCATCCTCTCTCCTGGCAATGATAATCACCTTTGCTCCACATTTACTTGCTTTAACTGCACATTCTCTACCTATACCGGAAGAGGCTCCGGTCACAATAATATTTTTATTTTCTAATAACTTACTATTTTCCAGATCCATTTACTCTGCCCTCTTCTCTTCTATTATCCGGCAAACAGTTTCTATATCTACCATTGCCCCGATTTCCTCTGGCTCCAAAGAAACACCAAACTCACTTTCCAAAGCAATCATTAAGTTAAGATGATTTAACGAATCCCATTTTTTTATTGTATGCTGAGATATTTCCTCAATATCTTTCAAATCAACCTTAAACACAGTTGCCATAACATTTTTTACTATTTCTTTCATGAATAGATCTCCTCTATTTTAAAATACTCCCTGATCTTTTTTTTACCATCAAGTTTCAGAACATAATGTTTCATATCTTCACTGTGCTGAACTATATCAAAACCTACTTGATCAAAAAATGTTTTTACCTGCTCATTCTTATTTGTAGCTAAAAACATCGCTTCAACTGTTTCAATTCCCTGATCTTTTAAATAATTCAACAATAAAACTATAAAAGCATCCTCAATCGTTCTTCCTAAAATTCGACAGCTCATTAAATACGTATCAACTACAGCCCGCTTATTATCATAATCTAATTTTATTATACAAACAGAAGTAATACCATTATCGCCAAACTTATCTTTAACCGATAAGCAGGCGACTAACTGCTTTTCATGGATAAAACGACGGATATCATCTACCTGATATCTTCTGGTAGTTAAATTAAACTGATTAGTCTTTTGCGTCAGTTGAGCTACCCGACTGATATTATATTCATTAACGAACTGCACTTTAAGCTCCATATTCAAACTGATTAAATAACCTTCCAAATCAATATGCGATTTTTTATGTTCAAGACGTTTAAACTGATCTTTATATTGTCTTGTTTTATCCTGATCTTCTTTTGTTAAACTATAAACCTGAAAATAATCTTCATATATATCCTTTAAAAAAGAAGTCAATTTATATGGTTGAAGAGGAAAGTCAGGAACCGCAACCTCCGGTAAAGTTGTTCTTACAAGCTCTCTTTCTGCAGGATTATCATCAATAAAAACCATACTATCAAGACCTATATTCAAATCAGCTGCAATCTCAACTATATTATCACTTTTATTTTTCCAGTTAATTTTATACGCTGAAAAATGATTTTTCTTTAAAATTAAAAATGGATTCTTTTCCCATAAATCCAAAACATCACTCTCATTATTTTTACTGCAAACAGCTAGAATAACTCCATTTTTAGAAATTTCCAGCAAACCTTCCTGCAAATCTTTAAACGCACTTCCAGGATAATCGTCCCCAACCCCAATCCCATGCGGACCATCTTCTCCCAGAATTCCATCCCATAAAGTATTATCCAGATCAAGAACAATACATTTTTTTCTTTTTAAGTTTATAGCATCTACTTTTTTATTAAACCAGTTCTGAAAATCTTTTACTAACTCTGGGTTGATCAACATTTTTGATAAATAATAATACTTCCAGTTAATCAGATCTTTATTTTTACAAATCCTGATAAAATCAGAAAAATCTATTATTTTTACATTATTATTTTTCTCTGCTAAATAATAAATCTCCCTGTTAAAATCCATTATTGCTTTATTCAGGTCAGAATCAGAATTTCTCCACTGATAATTGAAAATTTTTTCTAATGTAAAAATATAAATACTCTTTCCAGGCTGGATATTGGACAAAACAATATTAATACGTTGAAGGTAACTATCTATTTCTTGAGCCAAATGGTTAATTTTTGCCTTCACAGGCAGTGCATAAAACCATATATATATATCAGCAGCCTTATCACAGGATATATCATCATAAATACTATACTGTGCATCTATATGGCTAAATAAATTTTCAATTGTATAATTTCTAAAAATAAAATATTTCATTACCTGTTTTATAACCTGAGTTTGATATAATTATTTTCATTTTTTACTTACAAGCTCTATAAGACCATAATTAATACTATATAAAAAACAAATTTTTTTGTTTTCCATCGCCTTTGCAATAACAGGCGCTTTTAAGATAATAAATTTTAATCTTCTCATATATTCTATTGTTTTTTCAAATTTATCAGTTTCATAACAACAATGATAAGCAGAAACACCCACCTTTTGAAGAATACTATTCACCGGAGCTTTTTCATCAGCCGGTTCAACTAATTCAATAGTCGGATGATCCTGCTTTGTTAAAAAACAAATATTCACCTTCTGTATATCATCATAAATTACTTCCGAAGCGACAAAACCCATATCATGATAAATTTTAATAGATTTCCCAATATCTTTGACTGCAACACCAATATGGTGAAATTTCATCTCTTTTATCAAAGATTCCATAAAATCAAACCTCTACTAACTCCGAAATTATGCAATTAGAAACTTCCAGCAAAGAAGTGCCCCAGGAAAGACCTCCCCCAAAACCGCTTAAAAGTATTTTGGGGGAGCTATTATTCAAAACATCGCATAACTCTGAAACAATAGTCAAAGGAATAGAAGCAGAACTTGTATTACCGAATTTCTGCAAACAATAAGGAACTTTCTCAACAGGCAATTTCAGCTTTTTAGCAAAAAAATCTGTCATAAATTTGTTTGCCTGATGAAAAACAACATAATCTATTTCATCTAAATTATTACCTGAATAATTTAAAATCTCTTTTACACTTTTGGGCACTACCTTCATCGTAAAATTAAAAATATCCATACCTTCCATATATATCTGGTGATCTGATCTAATATTTGAATTTTCACACTCTTTTTCCTGCAAATTATCAACAGAGCTTGGATTTCTATAACCTCCTGCTTTGATTTTCAACGCATTTTCCCCTGAACCATCAGAAAACAGAGAGAAAAAAGACTTTCCAAAACTCCCTTTCTCTATAAGAGTTGCGGTCCCGGCATCTCCATATAATGGAGCATTAACCTTATCTTTAGTTGAAACAATTTTCGAGAAAGTTTCGCCGTCTAACAGTAATACCCGTCTAACCCCTTTTTGAGAGGCATAGGTAAAAGCAGTAGACAAACTGTAAATATATCCCGAACAGGCTAAGGTAACATCAAAACAGGCTGTAGAGGACGATAACCCTAGTCTATGCTGTAATAATGGCGCTGTAGCCGGAATATGATAATCAGGTGTCTGGCTCATAAATATCAACACATCTATTGTATCTTTATCTATATTCATATCATCAAATAACTTTTTAGCCGCTTCATAACATAAATCAGAAGCACAAACATTCTTATCGGCATAACGCTTTTCTTTTATACCAATAGTATTAATTGTTTTTTCTATTTCACTTTCCGGTATAAGATCAGTTAAATCTGTATTTTTATTAATATTCTTTGGCACACAAGCTGCCATACCAGATATACCTGTATTTTCAAACGTCAAAAATGTCACAAGAACTCCTCTACACCACTCCAGGATTAAAAAGCCTGTATTTAATTTTATATTGCAAATATCTTTATTTTAAACAAAATTATCCTATATTTTACTTTAATTTAAAATAGCTTATATCAAGAACTTAAAATACCCTTCAGGGATTTTTCCAAATCAACAGCAATACTTTTTCTTTCAAAGTTCTCAGCCACAAACTTTTTCACTTTCATTCCATGTTCTGTTAATTTTGATCTATCATTATAGTAAGTTAAGATTGCAGCTGCTATATCTTTCTCGTCTCCAGGTTTAACAGCTATACCGCCACCGGACTTTTCAATAACTTCCTTAATAACTCCATCTATAGCTAAAATAACAGGTTTTCCTGCTGCCATATAATCAAAAACCTTATTCGGGTATACAGTGGAAAACAATTTTATATCTTTTAAAGTAGCCAGACAAACATCTGCTGCACTTAAAATATCCGGCATTTGACTCTTGGGAACCGCATCAATAAATTTTACATTATCTATGTTCTGGCTGATGCATTTCTCTTTTAAAAAATCCTTTTTCATACCACCTCCAATAAAAACCAGCTGAATATCTTTATGCTCTTTCAAACTCACCGCTGCCTTCAAAATTGTTTCAATATCATTTGCCACCCCTAGATTCCCTGTATACATAACAATAAACCTGTCTATACAACCTGATTTCTTTTTCATTTCTTTTTGTGATTTCATATTATTAAAATCACTGATATCTACTCCATTGGGTATCAGTATGATTTTTTCATCTTCAACATATTGATTGATAAATGGAATGAAGCCAGGAGAATTAACAATAATACCTGCAGCTCTTCTATATAAAATTTTTTCAATTGTTTTAAAAAACCTTATAATAAATCTATTCTTGACCAATCCAAGCTCATTAGCAAAATCAACCCATAGATCCCTAACCTCAAAAACAAATTTCGCTCTTTTAATAACAGCTGTAAAATAACCACTAACAGCCTGGAAAAGTGGCGGTGATGTAGCATAAACAACATCAACATTTTTTACTTTACCTGCCTCCATAAAACTTGAAAAAGAAAAACTCAAAAAAGCAAGTGCCCTGTGAAATATATTTTTATGTACAGCTTGATATGTTTTCGCATAAATTATATCCATTCCATCCCTTTGTTCTTTTTTTAGAGGTTTTTTGTTTCCGGAAAGATAGTCAGTATCACTTGCTATAACAGTAATCTTATGGCCAAATCCCACAAGATATTTTGCCAGCTCATAATGTCTGGTACCGCCCCCTTCATCAGGAGTTACAAATATTTGATGGATCAGTAATATATGCATCTGTTAGCTTTCCTTAAAAATCGTTTTGAACTGACAGCCACTGCTGGAGATAATCTTCAACCTAACACTTACAGCAGGATCTTTCTGGCCATAATAGCGCGAAGACCATCCATCCGGATATTCTACATCATCCTGAGCTCTGTTTACAATTAATGTACAATCATTATCCGATTCAATAAGCAAATAATAACTGCCCTTTACGGTCTTTAGTCTGATTTTCTTCTGCCTGTCATCATTAACTTCTATTTCATATGGAAAGTCAGCTAACAGCCAGTGCAGCTCATATTCAACATTAACAGGCACCGCCTGGGCCAGGCTATCATATATTTCATAACTGCCATCAGGTTTAATTTCTATACCTCTTTTGTGAACTGCTTTAGCCTTATGTCGCTTATAACCATAATGCTCTCCTTCAACACGACTGTTAGAAAAGCTTAATAACCTGGCTCTTGTCCAGTACAGCCATTTAAATCTTCTATGTAAATACATCTGATCCATACCATCTACAGTAACTGTATTATGAGATCGTGTACCAGCAAAATATCTATGGTATTGAAGCTCGTCATTATATAAATAAGAACCTCCGTCAACAGCAATATTAATACCTTTCCACCAGATATCTGTATGCAGCTGATCTGCCTGGCCAAACCTGTCATTGACAGTTCCACACCTCAGCATCATAAAATTAGAGCTGTCTTTTCTTAATATATGCACCCCTGTTTCAGGGAAGCTTTGAGACTTTAATTCATACGGCTGATACTCTACCTGATCCATTTTTCCATTAAAAAACCATAATATTTCCTCATCCCAGAGTCCGCTTTTAAATGCTCTTTTACCACGCGTATAATAACTTAACATCTGAACAAGAGGCCTGAAATCCGTATAATCACATATACACCATGGATTCAATAAAGCACCATCATTAGCACCCCAGTTAGGCAGCCTGCCATCATCATTCATACAGGCAAATAAAAAACGGGCTGATTTATCTAAAACTGCTTTTATTTCTTCCGATACAGTATCCCCGTTTAAATCTGCTACTATCGAATACCATAAATAGTAATGCAACGCTAACCTCTGGTATGTAAATGATAACTGACAGTAGCCTCCATCCTGATAAAACTGCTTCAAGCACTTATCACTTTCTAAAATTTTTTTGCCTTTACTTTTCCATCGATCAGATTCCGGGAAATATGGAAATAAAACACCGGAAATATAAAGAGCCAGTGCTTCTCCAATTAAATGGTTATTATGAACAGCATAATAAGCATAGGAAATATTTTTTTCTATATGCCTGGTATGAAGGTACACCTGCCTCATAAAACACTGAAAATCATCCTCAGTAAATACATCATTATCTGACATAACATATAATGCACTTATCCAGGCAAACATCCTTATGGCCAGCTCCTGACCATTAAGCCAGTTAGCCCCAAAACCATATCTATTATTTTCTTCCCACCATTTTAACTGATCGCAAAACCCTGAAATATATTTCTTATCACCTGTTAAAACACAGGCCCTTAGAACCTTATACAAATGAGAGAACCTGTTTAGTTCCCAGGTTAATTTTATATCCCCGCACTCTTTTTCAAACCCCATTATCTGAAAGCTTTTAACTTCTTCTGGCCAGCTGACTTTTTTTACAGGGTTATAGTGCCAGTTTACAGGATAACCATAATCCCCTGACCAGTGAGAAAAACATAGTATTTTACCTTTCAAAATATTATCAGCTTCTAACTCACTGTTATTTAATTCCGATTTATTTATTTTCGATAAAACGCTGTCCTTTAATTTATCTGCTGAAGACACATAAAACGGTTTTCTGCTCTTTTTCCAGGTTAAGAGATCTATACTTATCTCCGGGACTCCAGTTTCTTTTTCCAGTATATTTCTGATACTACTTCTATTTAGCAGTTCATAATACAAACGAAACAACGTCCCCTGAACGCCAAGCAGCCTCAACTCTTCTATTATATTCAACAGCTGAGATCTCTTCTTAACCATATTTATTAATAACAACAGTAAATGAGGCTGCAGTATCATCCACATTGTCAGGAACCTTAGCCAGTAAATTTCTGGAAACATTCACGAATTCAGCATGGCTTCCGTTTGAAACAACCCTGTCTCCTGTTTTTAAATCCGATATCTGACTGCCGGTAGCAACTACTACTACTTCAACATTAGAATATCCAGGTGTTATCGGATCGCTGAGTTTATTTTTTACTGCTTCCACTGTCTTAATCAGACTATTAGTTTTAATTTTTTGTAAAAACGGCTTTACCTTTTCAGGCTTTTTTATAGCCTTGTTCAGCAATGAAAATTTACCAAAATCTACTAACATTTTTTCTGTTCCTAAAGATATCAGGCTTTTCGCAGTCCTGATAAGTACACTGTTGGGAAAAACAGAAGGAACAGGTGTATCAATAGAATCAAGCTTTCCTGTATTAAAGTTTTGCATTATATGATTAATTTTTACTACTTTAAATAATTATTTTGTCTATCTTTGCCAGTAATTTATCGATCGAGATTGTCTGCATACACTGATTATCACCACAACCTTTTATGCCGTATTTTTTTGTTCCGTAACAAGGCATACAGTCTAATACAGGATATGTTTTAACAATACAAGAGTATTTAAAAGGAGAAGTAACAGTATCATCAGTTGATCCAAACATTACTATGCCAGGTTTTTTTAAAACAGATGCTAAATGTGCTGGCCCAGTATCACCGCAAACTATACCTTTCATATTTTTCTGACTGAATAATGCAATAAGCTCATCCAGATTAAACCTGGCTGTTATATTCACAAGCCTCTGCGAATCTATTTTGTCGAAAATAAATTCATTAAGTTTTTTTTCCTGCTCAGTTCCCGTTAGAACAATATCTATGTCTGCATATCTTTTCAGCATAGCTTCAATCAGTAAAACATACTTATCTGCAGAATATTTTTTATGTGCCTCGATAATAACTCCGCAACCAGGATGAATAACTATAAACGGCTTATTAAAAGGCTCTATCTGCTGTACTACGGATGATACATCCAGAAAGTAGTTTTCTTCTGCTGTCCGAACCAGATCTTCATCAGAAATAAATTCAAAATATCTGATAAATTCTATATTTCTAAAAACTTTATGCTTAAATTTAACAGCATAATTTATTTCCGGCATAACTTTGTTCCTGGCTCCTGAAATATAGTAAAGCCATCTGCCCAACTTCT
>JAAEMD010000058.1 GCA_024225875.1 bacterium | reverse complement strand
GTTAATGGAAAAATATCAGATTTTGAGAAATCAGATCGTATTCTCATTATCGGTAGTGATATAACAAAAGATAATCCTGTGGCTGGAACTTTCGTGAAAAGAGCAGTTTTGAAAGGAAAAAAGCTTGCTGTTATTGATAGTGTTAATACTGAAATTGCAGGTTTTGCTACCTTGAATATTCAGATAAAAGACGGAACTGAAGCTGTTTTAATTAACAGTATCTTAAGTATGTTCTCAGATAGTGTATCCGAAAAATCAATTTACTCTAAAAACAATAATACGGCAGTAGAGACATGCAGGATTACTGGTTTAAAACTTGAGACTCTTTCGATCATATTCGATTTTTTAGATACTGATGAATCTATACAAATTATTTACGGTCCGAAGATTGCCAGGTTCGGCAAAGTACTTTATTCACTTTGTGAATTGCTCAATACTAAATGGGACAAAAAAATCGGTCTTAATTACATGGGTGAACTCAGCAACTCTTTTGGAGCATATCTAATGGGAATGATTCCTGATATGTTACCAGGCAGCCTTGATCTTGCAAAAAAAGTAAACCGGGAAAAGTATGAAAAAGCATGGAATGCCAGCTTAAGTGAAGTTCCTGGTCTTAATTATAATGAAGTCTATAAAAATATT
>JAAEMD010000057.1 GCA_024225875.1 bacterium | reverse complement strand
TCTTCTATCGTTGGTGGAAACAAATAAGGTGTATTTCTATCGGCGGTTTTAAATCTTGTCATTTTTTACCTCGCTGATTTATTTCTTCTTCCTTATATTTTATCATCTCTGCTTAAGAACGACAGACTCCTAGGAGTACAAATCAAGTTCAACAATTTGTTAGCCACAGATTTGCCAAGCAGCTGCAATTAATGTCAATGCTACTATCAACAAACCGAAATAGAGTGGAACATTTCTTTCTGTTGAAGTGAATGATTTGTATTTTTCTGATCGTAATCCTTTTCCAAGTGCTATCCATTCCGCCGAGTATATTTGGGCATTAAGATCTTTTTCTAAACGCAGAATAACATCAAATTTTGCTGTATTAAGCTTGCCGTAATTATCGATGAGATTTCGCCAAGAGTTACATAGAAGTAAACCAATAATAGAAAATAAATATAGTATTCCTATCGACTCACCGTTAATTACACCTGTTTTAGCTAAAAGACCTGCAATAGCAAGTAAACTACCAATTGCTGTAATAAAAAATGCGTTTAATTTTTGTCTTCTTTGAATTAAGCACTCGGATGATTCCAGCATCAATTTGTATAATTCAAAGACCTCTTTATTATCCGATGAAAAACAATTGTCAAATTCATCTTTAAAGTCATACAGTGATTTTAACCTTGAAATAGATGCTGTATTTTCGCCTTCATTATTGAATTCAATAATTTCTTTTTCAATCTCTTTTGCCTTTTCAATTTCCCATTTTGCATTATCTGATTCTTTGCAGGATACAGGATTAAAAACAATTACAGCCTCTGCTTGATTAATAGAAATCTCTGCTTTTTGTTTCCATTTATTACCGCCTGAACTGTCCAAAAAAATAAGTTGAAATTTTACAGATAAATCTTGTTCAAGTTGCTTTAACTTGTTCTTGGCATGCAGTCTATCTTTAAACCTATGTATAATAAATAATTTCATGGATAAATAAATTTCCTTAACGATTACCAGCGATCAGTTTTTTGAGATTAGGCCATGACCAAGTATAAATTTTGTCTGATGTAGATGCTGAAGTAGGTTTTATGCAGTTTTTATCTGGATATGCTGCCAGCAAAAAATACGGCTTGTTTTTTTCTTTGGCAATCGATAATTCAGTAGCAACGCCTGTCGCAGTGTGTGTTTTTGTTCCACAAAGAACTATGACGACATCAACATTATCCATACGACCCCACACTTTTTGTCTCCAATCACCGGTCAAATGTTCTTTAACAGAATTGTCCTTAAAATCGAATGGGCTATCAACAAGTTTTGCCTGACGAGCTAACATTTTCTTTACTCCGTCATCATGGTCAATATCGAAGCTAATAAAAACTCTTTTTTTTATTCCCATTGTGTTCCTCCTTTTTTTAGAGCTAATATCTTTATATACAGAATAACACTGTTGTCCGATAAAAACAAAATGACCTGAGAATAAAATAGACACAAAAAAAC
>JAAEMD010000056.1 GCA_024225875.1 bacterium | reverse complement strand
GGTGATTTGATCGGTTAGAAGCTGGAAGGTGTTGAATATTTAATTAAGAAACAAATAGTGCTGGCCCAGAAACAGATAATTCTGGCCGACATGAGGATGTTAAAATGATAAATTTACTTTTTAAAAAAACAAATCTGTTCTTTGTAGGTATTGCATTCATATTTACCACCTCTATTATTTTTGCTCAACAGTTTCCACTTGGCGACAAGGGCAAACCGGATGATTATAACCATACAATTAAGCAAATTACTCCACAGTTTCGTGGGCTCGATAAAACGAAAAAAAGTTTGCCGAGTTATTTCAATTGGAAAGATGAAGGGGTTGTTACACCTGCTAAAGATCAAGGCGGTTGTGGAAGTTGCTGGGCTTTCGCTGCGGTAGGTGTATTTGAATCAAAATTACTCATGAATGGACAGGGATTATTCGACATCTCGGAAGAACAACAATTAGTTTGTAATACTTCAATGGATGGCTGTGAAGGCGGGTATATTTCTGCCTTGAGATTCTGGGAAAACATAGGGCCAATGGATGAATCTTGTACAGGATATACAGATATAGAAGGGGAAACTAAGTGTGCAGATTTATCAACTTGTCCTCAGTATTTATATCGACTTATTGGATATTACACTGTTGATATGAGAAAAAATATAAATATAAAAACTTCTTTATATAATGACGGTCCTGCAGCTTTTAGATTTGATACCTACTCTGACTTTCATACTTATTGGAGGACTGGAACACCAGGACAGGTATATACTCACAGATCTGGAGATATTGTAGGTGGCCATGCAGTTTTAGTTATTGGTTGGGATGACAATAAACAGGCTTGGTTATGTAAAAATAGCTGGGGCAGAACAAAGGGGCCTAATGGAGATGGAACTTTTTGGATTTCATATAAAGGCCCAGTGGAAACATAGCTGCGTTTTCGTCCTGTAGAACTTCCGTTTTTATAATTTGCACTGGAATTATGTTTTCAAGCCCACTTAATGCGCTATTTAGGGAATAATGCTTTCTCTCTCAAAGTGCATAAGTTTGTGTATAAAATGAAATAAAGGAGGATATTTTATTTGAAAAGCAAAAACCGATACTTCCGACTTGGGAAAGAACCGGAAGTTTTTAAGGTGTTTTTTGATGAAACGAGTTAATTAAGAAGGGCTTTTATCAAAAAAATAAGCGAAGTTCCAGTGCCAAATAAAAAAACGGAAGTTCTACAGGACAAAAACGC
>JAAEMD010000055.1 GCA_024225875.1 bacterium | reverse complement strand
GCTATTTTAGGCAAAAAAAATCCGCAGGGACGAACCAAGCGGACTTTTCATAAATAAAACTGAATGCATTAATTTTTTTTCTGAAAGTTAATGCAAAAATCTATTATACAAGAATATTAGTTGTTTATATAATAGCAGATTTTGAGCTAAAAAGCTATAGAAAAATCCTGCAAAACTCCATATAAAGGCATTTTTTTAGTTTTGTGTTATTGGAGATGGTTGAAAAGCTGGTAGCGTGACCAACAAATAATTCGATATGATTAATTAGCTATATATTCTACCAGCTTTTCAAAACTTGAATATAAGGTTTCAATCTGATAGCAACTTTTGAGTTTAAAAGCTACAAAAAAACTACACCACTGGATGTAAAAAATTATAAGCGTAACACTGTTACTATTATAAGTTTTGCATTTTTGGTCTATGTTACTGGAGGTGGTTTGAAAAGCTGGTAGCGCCAAACAAAAAAATGATGTTTTAAAAATCTATACCAATAGATTCTACCAGCCTTTCAAATCTACTTATCAATATCAGTTGGTGAACTGATAGCAGATTTCGAGCTTAAAAGCTATGAAAAACCAATCATGTTTGACATTCAGCTATGTGCGTGCTAACTTTTTTTTAGAGTAATTGGTTATCTTTGATGAACAGCAGCAATGCTATCCATTATAACAAGGATTGAAATAATAACTGTTGTCCTGTTTATATTGCGTCAAATAATTCCAATTACTCTCGCACTTAAAGCCTTCAATAACCCACTGAATAAGTGGTTTAGAGAATTGGATGTTAAAAGGTAACATTATAAATTTTCATTATCCGCTGAATAAGCGGCTTAGAGAGTTTAATTTTATAAGGTAACACCAATAGAAGGCTTTCAAGTGTTTTTGGAAAAAAGGCCAGACGATTAGCTGACCTTTCTTATTTCTGCCTATTCGGCAGTCCACTTTGGATTAACTTTGTAGCATTTGAATCAAACTATCTAGTCGGGTAGCTAGGCCATATTACTATGGCCCCGCCCCCTAAGAACTCCTCGTGGGCGTTTCCGTCCAAGGAGCTCAAGCCTTAATGAAGCTCTCAAT
>JAAEMD010000054.1 GCA_024225875.1 bacterium | reverse complement strand
CGTACGGTTATTGGTAAAGATTGAAAAAGAATTTAAGATATTAATTTCTATAAAAGATATTTATCACTATCCAACACTAACAGAAATGGCTATGCTGATTTCTAATTTTTCAAGTAAAAAAAGCAAATCTAAAATTTTAAATTTAAAAAAAGAATCTTTATTAGATTCGGATATTATAAATAATATAAAAAAGAAAAAGCATCAAGAAACTAAACATAAAAAAGTTTTCCTAACAGGAGCAACAGGATTTTTAGGAGCATACCTGGCTCATCAGTTATTAATAAAAGGGAAACATATTTATTGTCTAGTTAGATCAAGTAATGAAAAACAAGGCTTAATAAAGTTTAAAAATAATTTAAGAAAATACGATTTATGGGAAAATAGATTTGAAAAAAAAACAACTATTGTTATTGGAGATATTACAAAATCCCACTTAGGTCTAAAACTTTCAGAGTTTAAATATATAGCATCTAATATTGACTTAATTTACCACAATGCTGCTCAAGTAAATTTTATTATGCCCTATGAAGACATCAAAGCTGCAAATGTGTTTGGAACACAGGAAATTATAAGACTGGCATCAACTCAAAAAATAATACCAGTTCATTTCATATCAACATTATCTGTATTCGACTCCTGGTCTTTTACAAAGTCGAAAGCTTTAGAAAGTAGCGACCTGGATCATAGCGATGGACTATTCAATGGTTATTCTCAGAGTAAGTGGGTGGCAGAAAGAATGTTAAAAAATGCTGAAAAACATGGATTGCCAATTTCAATATACAGACCTGGAAGAGTTACCGGTACCTTAGACATAGGAGAAATGCCAAAAAACGAACTGTTTTCTAGATTTATTAAAGGCATCATACAGTGTAAAGCATGCCCGGATATAGACTTAATGATAGATTTGACTCCAGTTGATTTTATTAGTTCGTTTATTATTTCTGCTTCATTAAAAAAAGAAAATTCAGGGAAAACGTTTCATGTATATAATCCAAATAGAATTCATTTAATAGAAGTTATAACAATTCTAAAAAAGCATGGCTATAAAATTCAAATTATTTCTTTAGAAAAATGGAAACAAAGGTTACTAAAGTCTACGAATAATGCTCTATTCCCATTATTAGCAATTTTTCAAGATTCTATCCATAATAATCAAAGCCTTATTGAACTTGCACAGAATAGATCAAAAATTATAGACTCTTATATAAATACTGAGTTGGTATATGGGGCTAAATTGGAAACATTGCCAAAACCCGGAGATCTATTAGATACTATATTAACAGTGGCTACTTAAAAAAACAGTTCCTGCTAAATTACAGTATGTTTAAATTGGATAAACTATGACAAAACCTCAAACGTTAAAAATAACAAAATGAATAATTTTCAAAGTTTACGTTCAAATTCACTAATCAGGAAAGCGGTAAAGGAATCTTCTCATGTAATCAAAGCTGAAGATATTGCCTTTAAATTTCAGCCTGAATCCAAAGTATTAACAAAGTGTGTTATGCTTGGAACTGGATACGCAGTTCCTGAAAAAATTGTAACAAATGAGGATATTGAAAAAAAATATGGTGTAGCAAGCGATTGGATACTAAAAACAACCGGAATACAACAACGCTGCTATGCAAAAGATGATGAAAGCTGTTCATCTCTTGGCGTTATAGCAGCACAAAAAGCTATGCAGGTAGCTGATATGCATCCTTTGGATATTGATCTTGTAATTACAGCTTCTGCCTGTGGTGATTATACTGCTCCACCAACAAGTTGCATTATCCAGAACAAAATAGGTGCTAAGAATGCTGCTGCAATTGATATCAATGTTGCTTGTTTAAGCTATGTTTGGGGAATTCAACTTGCAAGTCATCTCCTTCATACAAATACTTATAAAAATATATTGGTTATTGGCGTTGATTTAGCTACAAGGGGAGCAAATTATGAAGATGAAAAAACCTTTATTATGCTTGGAGACGGTGCTGGTTCGGCAGTACTTCAGCACACCAATGAAGAAAAGGGTATATTAGCATCATATTTCAGGAGTGATGGCAGTAGATGGGATGCAGCAACCATTCTTTACGGAGGATCATTTCCTGGGTCTGCTTAATATAGAAATGATCCAAATTTTAATAAATATCAATTTAGTATGAATGGTAAAGCAGTGTATAAATTTGCAGTTAATGCTTTTGTAGAATCGATTGACGTTTTATTAAAAGAGTCAAGGTTGAAAATTGACGATATTGGTCTAATTATTGCGCATCAGGCAAATAAAAGAATACTGGATTCTGCTGTCAAAAAATCAAAAATAACACCAGATAAATTTTATATTAATATAGAACGTTTCGGTAATACTTCAGCTGCTACTATAGGTATCGCTTTATCAGAGGCATCAGAAAAAAATCTTATTAAAACAGGCGACAATATAATGTTAATTGGTTTCGGATCGGGCCTTGTGTGGGGCGGTGTGGTTATTAAAGTATAGTGGTATATATATATCAACTACTTGTAATTTCTTTGTGCATTGCCGTGGGTTTAATTCCTGTTATTAAAAGAAAAAGAGATCCGCTTGCAATATTACTTATGCTTTTTGCTTTTTCTTTATCTCTATGGGTTTTAGCAGGTATTGTAATTGAATTGTTTGTTGAATTAAATAAAAATCCAATATTTTTTACAAAGACCAGCATGGCTGTAGTTACGTTTGCAGCAGCATTTTTATTTCTTTTTTGTATCCAGTTTGTTTATGAAAAAATAGACAAAAGGATAAAGTTTATCCTGCTGATATTACTAACCGTATCTACTTCATTTTCTTTTTCAGGTCTATATATTAAAGACATTAGAATTGAAAATAATATAGCTATTCGTGAAATTGCTTCCTTATTTCCTTTTTTTGGAGTTTTGCTTTTATTTTTTATTCTGGCAGGCCCTTTTTTAGTTGCTGTTAAGATAAACACTTATGAAAAAAATAAAAAAAATCAAGCCAGAACAATTATATCGGCTTTTGTTACTGGTGCGCTCTGGTCGTTTTTATTTGGTGTTATTCTTCCAGCTTCAGGTATAAATCAACTATTCTTTTTGTCCCACTTAGGCGCTTTTATTATGTGTTTCTTATTGAGTTTTGCGATAACCAAATATGAATTGATGGATCTAAGAATATTTGTTTCCAGGGGCATAGCTTATCTTATGGTTATAGGAATTATTGGGGCGTTTTGGGGTATAATAAACTTTGAGTTCTCTAATAAAGGTTTTGTATTAGTTGCTAATGGCTTGTTATTAGCTATTTGCTTTTTATTCGCAGACAAACTTCGCAACTCTCTTCAAACAATCAAATTTGAAGAAGTGTCAGAAATATTTTCCAAAGACTTTGAAAAATGCTCTTCATTGCAAGGGTTGTATTCAGCCCTGGACTGTTTGTTTGGAATAACAATACAAGTCTACCCAATATCCTTATATATCCCAGATAACTTTGAGGATCAGTCTCAAGAATTAACAGTTTTTGAAAAATGGACAACTAAAAGAAAGTCTGAAAATAATCATCGCACTATTAACAAAGACTCTTTTCTAATCAGCTGCTGTATTAAAGAAAATAAAGTTCTTTTTTATAAAGAGGCAGGTGACGATATTAAAAAAGAGATGGATAATCTTGATGCTGACTGCATAATTCCCTGCATCTCAGGCGAAATATTGTTGAGCCTTATTGTTATCTCAAAACACAAATATATTCCTGATGGTTCCCAAAAACCGGTTCAGGTAAAATATTCATCAACTGATAAAATGCTTTTTAATTTGATTTCAAAACAAATGGTAATAGTTTTAAATCGTCTAAGACCTTTTGAGAAATTGCAGGTTGACTACGAAAAGAGCTTGAAAATTGCCAAGCAGGCATCCATGTATAAAGCTTTTTCTGAGTTCACAAAAAAAGTTCATCATGAAATAAAAAACCCTTTATATAGCTAAACCAAAATAAAATGTCCGGAATGAAAAATATAAATCAAGCCATTTTTAGCAAATGAAGTTTGGTACCTACAGATTTTTTCAGAAGCGCTTTATGCTCAGGTGAAGATT
>JAAEMD010000053.1 GCA_024225875.1 bacterium | reverse complement strand
GCGCCATGGAAAAAAGAAAGATGACATTAAATCCAGGAAAGGAATGAAAAGATGGATTTAGCAATAGTAGAACAAGAAAACACAGCCTCTAAAATATACGAGATACGAGGATTAAAAGTTATGCTGGATCGTTATCTTGCTGAACTTTATCAAGTAGAAACAAAAAACCTTAATAAAGCTATGAAAAGAAACGCAGACAAAACACTTCGGTGCTTTTGTGTGTGTAGTATATAGACATACAGGTATTGTGGTAAAAGGGTATTTCGGTATGGGATTATTAAATAATAAAGATGCCTTAATCGGAGATATCACCGAAATCAAAGATGTTTTGTCGAAGTTTGAAGATCATCTTATGGATTTATTTTTACGGTAGACTACAATTGCAGGAGGGAGAAAAATGTTAAAAAGAATATTATCGGGTATATTAGTATTGGGCTTGTTTACGGCAATTAGTTGCACAAAATCTTTAGAAAAGGAGCCTGGTGAGAAACGCTTACAGCCGATCAGATTAAGGCATTACAGTTAATAGGGAAGGGGCCAGGGGGGGTCGGGAAGTGCGGCGCTGTGGATAAATTAATTGCAAATAAATGAACAGTATGATAAATTTTTATTTTATGAAAAGAAAACTAGTCTCATTACCTCAAAAATCAGCGTTAAACATACTGCAATCTTCTATTCAATTGTTTGAAGATACATTACAAAAATCATTTAGACCTGCTCTTAAGAAATCTAAATATCTAAAAGGCTACGAATCGGCATATGATTTTCTGTCCATAATATATTCAAAAATCGAGGAGAAGCAGGATATAAATATACCTCTTTGTTATTTGGGGTTTGATTACCAGGGTTATGACGATACAAAAAAGAATAAAAAAATAGTTTTTTCCTTCGAGTTTATCAATCCCCAGGTTAAAGCAGACTGGAAGGTCGGAACAGATCTTGGAAACATGAAAAATATCAAAACGATTTGTTTTTCCATTACAAGCATAACAGGAACGACAAATACCCCCATTAGCTATGTGAAAATTGATGCGTCCAATAATTTTTTCCACCTCACTTACCTTTGCCTTCAGACATTAATTAAATGTAATAGAAATTATGAAACAACGGCGAATTCTATCTATTTTGATGATGTTGATAATGATTATTTGAAGCATTTTGAGACGGGCTTAACTTACCATACTGATAAATATCTAGATATCTATAATCCGGTTGATAAGGTAATAGATAACATTTTACAGATTTATTTTAAAACCATTGCTAAGGGAAAAAATAATTTGAAATTCACTGAACTTGCCGGAGGAACTGGCCGAAACATGACAAAGGTGTTATCAGCGCATCATCAGCGCATATCCAGATACAGGATTTCAGATATAAGTTCAGATGGTTTAATGAATATGTATATAAATGGTTTTGCAAGATTAAAGGGAATTGTCGATCTGAAAATCTATGATGAAATCACCGATCAAGTATTAATAGATAAATTCGCCCTTTTTGCTCAATTAGCTGAATATGATTTTAAATATAAACCTTATTTTAAAAATAGTGAATGTATAGATTCTCCTTCTTCAGGCGATCGGTGCCAATTAGAAATCGGAAAAATAGATATCAAAAACATGGATTCGAATTTTCTTAAAGATTCGGACGTAGTTATAGAGTGTGGGGGAGGTAACTGGGCGCTTGGATTTAAGGTTGATGAGGTATGGGGGTATACAAAAAAAGTAATGGATAATTTAAATCCGGGAGGCATTTTTATTCTGGTTACAACTTTTAAACCCGTATTAAGCACAGTATATTTACAAGAGCGGGGTATTGAAGTCCGATGTTTCAAGAAAAATAAACGTAACTTCTATATTCTCAGAAATTCACTAAAAAAATAGAATCCGCAACGACTTCTTTATAATCAGTGCAGAAAAACGAAAGTATATTTTGTTAAAAAGTGGTACGAAAGTGGCACGAATCACAAGTAAACTAAAAAAACACAGCAAATATTAAATTAGCAAAACTACCAATTTTAGCTTTGTTTTGGCAAAGAACAATGTTGTTTTTTTGCTTAAAATAAGCGTGCTGCTGCTCCGAAGTGATGCTCTATCCATTGAGCTGCGGGCGCATTATTTTTGATTTTCTAATGGTACATTATTACTGTCAGGAGCAACAACCCCTGCAGACATCAATACCTTCACACTCTCTTCAATTGATAATGCCAGCTTTATAATATCTTTTTTATCTACATAGATGTAATAACCGGAAGTAGGGTTTGGTGTTGTTGGTACAAAAAGCGAACACTTATCTTTACTGTGGTCTTTACCATATATATCAATCAGCCCTGATACCTGTTCTTTTGTTATGAACCCTAAGGCCCAGGTACCCTTTCTGGGATATTCTACCAGTACAGCAGACAGGAGACCTTTTTTCTTAAAGGAAAATGCAGTCAGGATTTGTTTTGTTGATTTATAAACTGTGTTAATAATAGGGATTTTGTTCATAATATTTTCGAAATAAGACAATAAAGCTTTGCCTAAAATATTTCTGGCCGCCATTCCGATGGTAGTTATAAAAACCAGTGTGATAAAGAAGCTGGCTATTGTAGGTATTTTCTGGCCAAAAAGTACACTTACCGGACCTGATATCAGATCTATCATGAAAATTAGAATCCCAATGGTAGCTATACTGGGTAAAATAACGAATAGCCCATAAAGAAAATCATTCCTGGCGTTTCTAATAAAGATATTTGTTTTGCTTTTTTCTGGAGCTGAATTAATATCGTTCTCCTGTTTATTCATATCTTCTTCTGTCATTAAAAATCCTCCGGATATTTTGTGTTACTGAACTTCTGTCAGCTATAAAAAATACTTAAAATTTAATAATCAATTTTTAGCAGGTGCTTAACAAGAACCAGGGTTAATTTAAACTGTTGAAAAATTCACTTTAAGTATAGCACTTATTTTCTTATGATTAAATTTCTCTTTTTAAATTGTTTTTTTGTGTATTTTAAGATTTTTTGATATTTCAAGGATAGTAATAATACATATTAAAAATAAATATGATCTATGCGATAATATGCCCCTGTTTAAGAGCATAATATTTAAGGATAACATATGTCTTTTTTTAAGATACAGGAAAAAAATATTAGACAGACTTTAATTATATATGATAGGATTCGTCGCAATTATTTCCCAAATAAGGAGAAGCCCGAATGACTGTAAAAAGCAGAAAAGAATTTTTAAGAGCGTATGGCCTGGATGAGATTGCATTAGTGCCATCATCTGTTACTGTTGATCCTGAACTGGTGGATATATCAACCTGTATAGCAGGTATAAAGATGGATATTCCTGTCTTTGCAGCAGCAATGGATTCAGTGGTGAATCCTGAAACTGCAGGTATTTTGGGGAAATATGGTGCTGTTGGAGTATTAAATTTAGAGGGTGTTCAAACAAGATATGAGGATGCAGATAAGGTTTTGTCAGAGATAGCATCTGTAAGTAAAGAAGCTTATGTTCCTTTAATGCAAAGAATTTATCAGGAAAGTAATGTCAGTGAAGAATTAGTAAAGAAAAGAATAAAGGAAATAAAATCCGCAGGCGGTCCGGTAGTGGTGTCTTCTACTCCTTTACAGGCTGGCTGGTTAGGCCCGGCAGCTGCTGAAGCTGGTGCAGATGCTTTCCTTATTCAATCAACGGTTGTTTCAACTAAACATAAGTCAAAAGATATCAAAAGGAATCTTAATCTGCAGGAGTTTTGTAAACAGATGCCAATACCTGTAATGGCAGGTAATTCTACTACTTATGAAGTAACTTTAGATCTTATGAGAACTGGTATTCAAGCTGTTTTTATTGGGATAGGCCCTGGTGCAGCCTGTACAACAAGAGGGGTGCTTGGTATTGGCGTTCCAATGGGCACTTCAATGCTTAATGCATCACTGGCAAGAGATCATTTTTTTGAGGAAACAGGATCTTATGTGCCGGTAATAGCAGATGGTGGAATTGTGAATTCCGGAGATATTTGTAAAGCACTGGCCTGCGGGGCTGATGCGGTTATGATTGGTTCACCGATTGCCAGGGCTGAAGAAGCTCCTGGCAGAGGCTTTCACTGGGGTATGGCAACGCCAAACGCAATTTTACCCAGAGGCGCACGTATTAAAGTTGGGCAGGCAGGAACCTTGAAAGAGATTCTGGTGGGTCCCTCTAAATCGGATGATGGCTCTATGAATCTTGCAGGTGCTGTTAAAACAGCGCTGGCAACCCTGGGGGCGGAAACTATTAGAGATATGCATGAAATTGATGTTGTTATTGCACCTTCTTTATTAACAGAAGGTAAGGTTTATCAAAAAGCACAAGGTCTGGGGATGTATAAAGGATGATAATAATTTTAGATTTCGGTTCGCAATACAGTGAATTAATTGCCAGGAGAATTAGAGAGATAAATGTTTATTCAGAAGTAGTTCCACATACTATTACTGTTGAAGAAATTGAAAAGAAATATAAACCAAAAGGTATTATCCTTTCTGGTGGCCCGTCTTCTGTTTTTAAAGAAGGTACTCCTGTTTGTGAGAAAGCTATATACTCACTTGGTATTCCAGTACTGGGTGTCTGTTATGGTATGCAGCTTATGGCAATGCAGCTGGGAGGGGAAGTTGTTAGAGGTGATAAGCAGGAATATGGTAAGGCCAATATGTTTATTGATGATAACTTTGATCTTTTTGAAGGGCTCTGGCTGGAAATGACTGTCTGGATGAGTCATGGAGATCATGTTATGCGTATGCCGACTGGATTTGCCAGACTGGGACATTCAGCTAACTGCTCAATTGCCAGTATGGGTAATAAACATGAAAGGCTCTTTGGTGTTCAGTTTCATCCGGAAGTTGTTCATACACCGAGAGGTGCTGAAATTATTAAGAATTTTGTTCACAGGATCTGTGGTTGTAAACCTGACTGGACATCGAAATCATTTATTAAGACAGCGCTGGATATTATAAATTCGGAAGTTAAAAACAGTAAAATACTTTGTGCTTTATCTGGAGGCGTTGATTCAACTACTGTTGCTGCACTATTGAAAAGGGCAATAGGAGAGCGCCTTTTATGTGTTTTTATTGATCAGGGTTTTATGAGAAAAGGTGAGGCAGAGCGTATAAAGAAATTATTTACTGATAAATTTAAGATAGACTTAATTCACATTGATGCCTCTGAACGTTTTTATAAAAAGATCAAAGGTGTCGTAGATCCTGAAGAGAAGAGGCTGCGCATAGGAGAAGAGTTTATACGTGTATTTGAAGAAAAAGCAAAAGAGCTGAAGAGTGAGTATCCTTTTCTTGCTCAGGGAACACTTTATCCTGATGTTATTGAATCAGCTACTGTTGGGGTATCTAAAACAGCGGTAAAAATAAAAACTCATCATAATGTCGGTGGGTTGCCTGAAAAGATGGATTTTAAGATTATAGAACCATTAAATAAGTTGTTTAAAGATGAAGTAAGAAAGGTAGGACTGGAGTTAGGCGTACCGGAAGAGATTATTTTCAGACAGCCTTTTCCCGGTCCGGGACTGGCTATCAGGATTTTAGGCGAGGTTACTCCTGACAGGGTTGCCATATTGCAGGATGCCGATGTAATTGTAATGGATGAGATTAAAGCAGCGGGCTATTACAGGAAGTTATGGCAGGCCTTTGCTGTGCTTTTACCTGTCAAAACAGTTGGTGTTCAAGGTGATGGGAGAACTTATTTAAACACTATAGCTTTAAGAGCAGTTACTTCAGAAGATGCTATGACTGCTAACTGGGCTCGGTTACCATATGATTTATTAGAAAGAATTTCTTCGAGAATAATTAATGAAGTCGGGGGTATTAACAGGGTAGTATACGATATTTCCTCAAAACCTCCATCAACTATTGAGTGGGAATAATATAATATTTTAAGTTAATTAATTAATTTATAATAACCTGATTGTTATAATAAAAGATCACGCCTCTGCCTTTTCGGTATTTTGAAGTGCTTTCTTCAGGAACTGCCCTTTATATATAGCTGGTACAAATTGAGGTGTCCGTTTAAATGGGGAAGTGCAGTGTACTGGCGTACATCAACGAAGTCACTTGAAAACGTCAGTGTCGGACATTTTACTTTGGAACAGCTATAGCTGTTCCAAACTGAAGTGTCCGTTTAAATGGGAAAGTGCAGTGTACTGGCGTACATCAACGAAGTCATTTGAAAACTTTAAGTGTCGGACATTTTACTTTGGAACAGCTATAAGGACAGTTCAGAAGATTCATATCTTAGAAAATATCTATTGAGCAGCTTATAGCAGGGGAGACACTGGGCAGTATATTAACAACACTTGTATCTTCCAGCATAAATGTTGCCAGAATAGCAGAAAAACCTATATTTACTCTGTCTGTTAAGCGGTACATCCAGTTTTTTGCAATTACTAATGAGTCAAGGCGTAAAGCGCTGCCTGGAGTATTGCCGCTATTATTATTTATTGATCCTTTCCATTTGGAGCAGCTGATATATATATCTGTTTTTCCAAGGAAAGGAATATCAGTGCGGGCACCAAGAAGAAAAGATAAATCTATTTCTTTAGAATTTGAACTTTTTAATCCTGGGTATGGTACTGTTGAATTAAAAGAGAATAAAAAGTCTATATCTGTTGTTACAGGAAGATAAAATTTAGCTGAGTTAGCCCCAATATTGGCTAATACATCTAAATCTAATGCACAAACTGTGCTGGAAAAAGCAAAAACAGTAATCATGGTAAAAAGTAAAAATTTTTTCATTCAGATTTCCTCCAGGTAAAATATTTAGTTTGTTATGTTTTTTTCTTGCTCCTTTATTTTTATTTTTGATATACAATCCTATTATCATATATTTAAAATAGTTTACATTATTTTGCATAAATTAACAAAAATTTTATCATTTATAGCTGTTCCAAAATAAAATGTCCGACACTTAAAGTTTTCAAATGACTTCGTTTATGTACGCAAGTACACTGCACTCAGGCATTTAAACGGACAGTTCAATTTGTACCAGCTATAGACTAATTATATTTGCGATTATTTTTTAATAAAAATATTAAGAAAATTGCAATTTATATAAACGTTTGTTAGATTAACTTTATTATGAGCCATACCTGTATTCCTAAAGGAAAAGATAAAATAAATAATCTGCTTAAGCGTTTAATTGAACGCGGGTCTCCTAAAGAGTGCCATATGTTTTTGAATAAATATCATGAGGCTGATATTGCTGATGCTCTGGAAGAATTAGATTTTGAGGCCAGGTTATCTTTTTTTCAAATGGTAAAGCCTGAGCTTGCTGCTGAAGTTCTGGAAGAAATGATAATAAATCAACAGATACAGCTGATATCTGATCTTAAAACAGAGTTAGGAGCAAGATATATAGGTGAGATGGAGCCTGATGATGCTGCTGATTTGATTGAAGAGCTTCTGGAAAGAGATGAAGAAAAGGCTGTAGAAATTATAGAAGCTCTGCCTGCTAAAGAAGCAGAGGATATTAAGGAGCTGTTATCTTATAAGGAAGATTCTGCTGGTGCGATTATGACTTCTGAGTTTGTTTCAATACCAGAAAAATTAAGTGTGGAGCAGGCCTTGATTAGAATAAAAAGACAAAAGCCTCCTGATACTGAAGTATCCTTTTATATTTTTATTGTTGATGAGAATGGCGCTCTGGTTGGCTATACAACACTAAGGAATCTTGTCCTGTCTGCACAGGATACCCTGGTTAAAGATATTCGTAATGACTATCCCATAAAAGCTGATATTAATATTGACCAGGAAGAAGTTGCAAAACTTTTCCAGAAGTATAATTTGATAGTTATGCCTGTGGTAGATGAAAATAATTTACTGGCAGGTATAGTTACGGTTGATGATGTTGTTGATGTTGTGGTTGAAGAGGCTACAGAAGATATTTATAAGCTTTCAGGAACGTCAGAAATAGATGAATATAAGCTTATTTCCGGTAATCCGGCATATGCGCTTAAATCCAGGCTGCCCTGGTTGATGGTAACAATTTCAGGCGGTATTTTAGCTTCATTTATCATTAATATCTTTTCTGATTTGTATAAAGATCAATTATTTTCGCTGGCACTTTCTTTGAGTTTTGTTCCTTTGTTAATGGGCCTTGGCGGTAATGTAGGTAATCAATCTGCAACTATTATTGTTCGGGGCATTTCAACAGGTTTTGTTAAGACTGGCCATCCTTTTAGATATATTTTTAGAGAATTAAGGGTGGGTTTTCTGATAGGCTGCATAATTTCTATAGTTGTTTTTATTTTTAACTATCTGGTTAATCAGCCTGTTATATTTTCTTTGATTGTTTCTCTTGCTATTCTTGGCAATATTACGGTTGCTGCCTTTATAGGCACATGTTTGCCAATTTTATTTAGAAAGTTACGTATTGATCCTGCTGTAGCATCGGCTCCTTTTATTTCAACTACACTTGATATTGTTGGTCAGCTGATATATTTTTCTATGATTTTAGTGGTTGTTATCTTTTTGCTTAAATGAGGTTAGTAAACAAATGAGATCCATAAAAACAAAGGCAGTTATTTTAAAGACCGGAAATTATTCTGAAAAAGATAAAATGGTGGAGATTTTTTCTCCTGTTTACGGTAAATGCTGTTTACTTGCAAAAGGGGCTAATTCATCCAGATTCAGGTTCGGTGGTGCTATAGAGGTTCCTAATTATGTTCAGGTTATAGCATATAAGGGCAAGAGTTTTTTTATATTAAACCATAGTGATTTATTAAAGACTTATCCTGTGATTAGAAGCGATTTTAACCGTATAAGCCTTGTTTTTTATGTGTTTGATGTAATTAAAAAGGCCACCCTTTATGAACAGAATAATGAAAATCTTTTTAAGTTAATTATCAAAACTCTGAGTTTTATTGAAAAGGGCCGTATTAAAACAGACAGGTATCCTGTTAATTTTCAAAGCTCTGATGAAAAGACTGCCACAGTTAATGTAAAAGAGTTGATTAGAGAGCAGTGTGACTTTATAAAAAGTTTTTTTCATACTGAGTTTTTACTGGTTGAGGGGCTGTTAAAAGAAAAGGATAAAGTTTCTGACTATGAATTCAGATGTGCTTTTGAAGAGTACTGCGGTAAAAAGCTCCGTGACCCTGTTTTTATATGAATTATTAAAAAGCTCTATTGACTAAAAAATCTTATTATTGTTAAAGTGATGCGCATGTTTTTTATGATTATACTACCTGTTGCTTTATCATTAATAATTCTTGTTTTTTGTGTGATTCAGTACTTTAGTATCACAAAAACTACGCTTGAAAACTCAGAAGTAAACGAGTTGGCAGAATTTGTTTCAGAGGGTATTTTTACATATAGCAAGAGAGTGCTGAGCAGTATTTTGCAAATAGTTTTTTATGTTACTGTAGTACTGCTTTTATTTTCCTTTTTATTTCATAAGCACTTTTCATGGCTTCAAATTGCAGCTTTTTTTATAGGTTGTACTGTTATGGCTTCAGGTGCTTATATAAGTTTGAGTATTGCTCCGCGCTTTGTCAGACATATTATTGGCTCTAGCCAGAGTAGTTTTTCTGAAGGGCTTCAGCTGTTGTTTACAGCAAGTACTACTATTGGTTTTGTTGTAATCAGTTTTGTTATTTTAGGTTTAGCCGCAAGTTATTATTTTTTAGGGATAGACAGTATTACTGGATTCGGTTTAGGTGTAGGATTAGCCTCTTTTTTTCTCAGGATAGGTGGCGGTCTTTATAAGGCAGGAGCAGATGTCGGTGCTGATATAGTTTCTAAAGTAGAAGAAAAGGTGCCGGATTTTGATAGCAGGAACCCAGCCTCTATTATGGATATTACAGGCGACTTTATAGGAGATATTACAGGTTTTAGTGCTGACATACTTGGTTCTTTTGCTTTTGCCATTATTTCATGTTTTCTTTTTTCATATTCACTTATGTATTCTGGCTATATTAGTAAATTAATGGCTTTTAAGCTGTTACAGCTGCCTGTGTATCTGGTGGCGCTTAGCCTGGTTATTAAATTTGTTTCTTTTTTTTATGTCAGGCTTAGAATAAAGATGAAGTATGTAGATAATATTTTACTTGAAGGTATTTATATTGCGGTTATTTTATGTGCAGTATCAGCGTTTTTTGTAATCAAGAACATGGATATTTATATTGGTTCGATTAATTTTTTGGGTGGTGAAAGGGGAGTATATCCTTTTCCTGCGTATCTTGCAGGTTTGTTAGGAGCTGTTTTTATAGGTTTTGTAGCGGAATATATTACTTCAGCTACTTTTTTTCCTGCTAAGAAAATTGCTGAAGAGGCTGAGTATGGGCCGGTTATTACTTTGTTTAATGGGATGGCGCTTGGTTTGAAAAGCAATGGCTTTTTTTTGCTGTGCATCAGTGTTATAACAGTGATTTCTTTTTATTTTGCAGGTTTTTATGGCATAGCTATGGCGGCAATGGGAATGTTATCTGTTACCGGCCAGATTTTAGCTGCTAATATTTTTGGACAGCTTTCCGCAGATGTATTTAAGATTAGTAAACTGGCAAAGTCTGATGAGCGTATAATTAAAAATACTTCTAAGATGGAAAGCATTGGTAATACTGCTTCTGCTATTGGTAATGGATTTGCTACCGGAGTAACTGTGCTATCGACGTTTAGTTTGTTTTTTTCTTTAGTCATTATTTCAGGGCAGGACTTATCTTATTTACTAATGATTGATTTAAAACTTGTTGCAGGTATTATAATCGGAGTTTCAACCCCTTTTGTTTTTTCCGGGTTCTTGTTAAGGGGGCTTTCTAAAATAATATTAACGACAATTCATGAAGTTGGCCGGCAGTTTAGAGAGATTCCATATTTATATGAGAAGAAGGGCCGGCCCGATGTTATTAAAGCTACGGACCATAACTCGTGTATAGCGATGAATGTTTTGATAATCCCTGGCATAATCATGGTTTTCAGCCCTATATTGATTGGTTATTTTTTTGGTTCTAAAATGCTGCTCGGTTTTGCATTTGGAGCTTTTTTAGCTGGTTTTAACCAGGGTTTTTACTGGTCAAATCTGGGAGATTCTCTACATAATGCTAAGCACTATATAGAAAATGGTCATTTCGGAGGCAGGGATAGTGTAACCTTTCAACATATTTTAATAGCAGACAATGTTGGTGACGCTTATAAGGACTTATTAAGTCCAAGTATAAATATTTTAATCAAGTCGATCACTATTATTTCTATTCTTGTTATACTGCTTTTGAATAGATAGTAAAATGTCTGCTGTCAGCTTTCCATTATTGAGTTAACCTTGTTGTTGCTCTAATATTATTGGTTTTAATAATAATTACATAAAATTAAAACAGAACAAATATTTAATCAGGGAGGAAATATAATGAGAAGGACTATTATTGCTGGTAACTGGAAAATGAATAAAACCTGTTCAGAGGCTGTAGATCTGATAACTTCCTTAAAAGAACGGGTTGGTAATATATCAAGTCTGGATATTGTTGTTTGTCCGCCATATGTTTCTTTAAGGGAAATTAAAAATATTATTAAAGGATCAGAAATTAAGCTGGGAGCTCAAAATATGTATTTTGAATTGTCAGGAGCATATACAGGTGAAATATCGGGTGAAATGTTAACTGATGCAGGTTGTGAGTATACAATTATAGGACATTCAGAGCGTAGAATGTATTTTGGTGAGACTAATGGAGTTGTCAATAAGAAAGTAAAGGCTGCTTTTTCACAGGGCTTAATACCTGTTATATGTATTGGGGAGCTTTTGGAAGATCGAGTAGAAAACAAAACATTTGATGTTATAAAGTCACAGATGATAGAAGGTCTTAAAAACCTGAATACGGAAGTTATTAACTCTAAAAAAGAATTTATCATAGCTTATGAGCCTGTTTGGGCTATAGGGACTGGTAAAGTTGCTACTCCGGAGCAGGCTCAGGAAGTTCATGCTTTTATCAGAAAGAATTTAGCTTTGATTTTTAATGAGAATACAGCTTCAGCAACAAGGATTCAATATGGTGGTTCGGTTAAGCCGGATAATATGAAAGCATTAATATCTCAAAAAGATATAGATGGTGCACTTGTTGGAGGGGCCAGCTTAAAAGCGGACTCTTTTAGTAAAATTGTGGAGGTTTGTCAATGAAACGGTTATTGTTTATATTTATTCTTATGGTTTATTTTAATAATATTTTTGCAGCCACTTCTAACCCGATTGTTCGTATAGAAACTTCTAAGGGGGACGTGATTATAGAGCTTTATCCGGAACAGGCACCTGCTACAGTTAAGAACTTCCTGAGGTATGTTGATGATGAGTTTTATGATGGAACCTTATTTCACAGGGTAATAAAGGATTTTATGATTCAGGGTGGAGGTTTTGTTCCTGGTTTACAACAGAGACAGACCTATCCTCCGATAGAGAATGAAGCTGATAATGGTTTGAAAAATGACAGGGGCACTATTGCTATGGCAAGAACAGGTGTTATTGATAGTGCTACATCGCAGTTTTTTATAAATCTGATTGATAACGATTACTTGAACTATCGTAACAGTTCTTCTCAAGGATATGGTTATTGTGTTTTTGGAAAAGTGATTTCAGGTCTCAATGTTGTTGATGAAATATCCCAGGTAAAGACAGTAAAAGTAGAACAAAGCAGATATGTTCATTATTCGGATGTCCCTGAAGATGATGTGTTAATCAAAAAAGTTACTGTTTTAAGAAATACTATGGATGAAACAGCAGAATAAATAAGAATTTTTTAAAAGGTTAACTACTGATTATATTTTGTTGTTTGTATGCAAGAGTGGTATTGACCATTAACATAGCTCTTGTCATAGGTCCAACTCCACCAGGAACAGGTGTAATAGCAGATACAGAATCAATGATATTATCATAATCTACATCACCGGCAATCCTGTAACCTCTGGGAATACTTCTGTCCTCTACTTTATTGATGCCTACATCAATAATAACAGCTCCTTTTTTTATCATATCTTTTTTAATAAACAGTGGTTTTCCAATAGCTGCTACGATAATATCGGCCTGTTTCGTATATTCTGAGATATTTGTTGTTCTGGAATGACATAATGTTACAGTGCCATTGGCATAAGGGCCTTTTTGAGCCAGCATGCTGGCTATGGGTTTTCCTACAATATTACTTCTGCCCACAACAACAATATGTTTGCCTTCAGTAGAGATATTATATGCTTTCAATATCTCACAAATTCCATATGGAGTACATGATTTAAATGTTGGTAAGTCCAGTAATAATTTCCCGACATTTGTCGGATGAAAGCCATCTACATCTTTTGCAGGAGAAATAAGATTAAGCATTTTATCTTCGTTAAGGTGGTCAGGAAGTGGTAACTGGAGTAGAATACCATTTACATTCTGATCATTATTCAGCGATTCTATAAGTTCGATCAGATCTTTCTCCTGTATATTTTCAGGGAACCTGTATTCAAATGATTTTATTCCTGTTTTTTCACAGTCGCTTTTTTTCATTTTGATATAAGATTCAGATGCCGGGTTATTACCAGCAAGTATTACGGCCAGGCCAGGCGTTTTTTGTAACCTGGATTTAAGATCATCAATCTCTATTTTTAAATTTTCAAGTATTTCAGCAGCAACCTTTTTCCCATCAAGTATTTTTTTATCTATAGCTGTTTCTTTATTAAGAACATATTTTTTATTATCTTCGATACCGTCCTTATATTTGTCATAGTTTCCTTCTTTATAGCCATTATTCTGACGATGATGGTTAAGTTCATTTTTTTTGAAATACAGGTTCATCACATCTTTTGCATTAAGGTCGGCTACTGTGCACATGGATACCCAGAAATGAAGCATATCAACCAGCTCAACTTTAATATTTTCCCAGTCATCAGGACTGTTTTTCCACCACTTCCAGTTCAAGCTGTCGATAGCTTCAGCAGACTCCTGCCTTAAGGCAAGTTCAAACTCCAGAAAACGTTGTCTTCTGATTGCATTATCATGGATTTCTTTATAAAGATCAGGGTTGATTCTTTCATTAAGCTCTATTTGTTTATCAAATATCTCTTTTAAGTCCATATTTTTACTCCATTATTATTAAGGCTTTTAATTAAGATAATAATCATAAACAAAAGATCTGTACTTTTCAAATATTAAATCTGGCAGGTCAGGGAAATTGAAAATTTTAAATATCAGGAATATCTTTATACTAAATCAGAGAGCCTTATAACTTTGAAAAGTTATAGGGCTCTCTGATTATAAATATTTATTTAAGACTTTATTGAGTGTATCTTTTTTTAATTAGTTTTGCATCTCATATAAATCTCCAGTATATGTAGAGTCCTCTGGAATAAGCTGATTAATTACTTTATTGGAAATAAAAAAATCATTATAATCAATTACTTTGTATTTTCTATTCGGTAAGGGAAAGGTGTTGTCAGAGTAAGGTGAGGGGTAAAGACTTTCTAACTTTCTTCTAAAGTCGAGATTTTCGATTACGTTGTACTTTCTATTTGGTGAGGGCAGGGTGTTGCCAGAGTAAGGTAAGGGGTAAGCATTACTAAATTCATCAATCCTGATTTTATCAGTCTTTTGAGAATTATAATTTTCTAACATTCTGCTAAAGGTGACCATTTCTTTAATCAACGATATGGCATCATTAAGATTGGCAGGGTACTGCCTGTTAGCTTTAAGAAGTATGCTGTCGTTATTTTCACCTGAGATATCGTTTTTTAATCTTTTTTTATAAAGATCCTGCTCTAATCCAAATAAAGTCAGGCTGTATATATCTTCTTTATAGCTGATATCGTCTAAAACGCGTATGTTGAAAGTAGAAATGTATATTTTAGCGAGCTCCATCATCTCAATTAGTTGCTGTATGTCAGCCCTGTCACTAATAACCAGACTTTTAGATATCTCTCTTGTATCTAATACCCTGGAATCTGATTCAGTTAATATTAAACTTTTAAGCCGGGTTTCCAGATCCTTTACTGTATCGGTCTGATTGTTTTCCATAACATATGAAGTTTCCGAATCTTTGGACTTTTCATCATAAGATATTGATTTATATGTTGAGCTACAGGCATTAAGTATTAAGGCTGTTAATAATATACTGGATAAGTACCAGTATTTAATTAAAATTTTCTTTGACATAGTATGCTCCTTTAATTACTTAAGTTTTGATATTTGTCAGTTTTTTTGTCTGGATTTTTGATTTCTTTTAAACGGCGGCATGAATTTGGCTGTTGGCGGCGCGTTTCTATATTGGATAATGGCGCCAATCAGGGCATTTGGCTTGCTTTGTGCCTGTTGTTTCTGGTGGATTTACCTAATTATTTCGAATAGTAAAAAAATAAATGCGAAAAAATGCGAAAAGTGAAATCTATTT
>JAAEMD010000052.1 GCA_024225875.1 bacterium | reverse complement strand
GGATATGACGCACATTGCTGAGGATATGACGCACATTGCTGAGGATATGACGCACATTTGCTAAGGATATGACGCACATTTTTTCCCAAATTTCGCTAATATCTTAATTAAAATAAAATAGTTACAAAAATGTATGTACACCTATATCCCCTTTATAACCTTATTTAAAACCTTTTTAAAACCCCAGAGCCAAAAAATAACCTTATTTAAAACCCCAGAGCCAAAAAATCAGAAAATCAAAAGTTAAAAAATTTAATTTAAAACAAAAAAGCTAGACAGTTTTTATCACAGGCTGAAATGAAATATTGTGGATTTTGAAATCTAAGGTTACTTACTAAAAGCAAATATATTTGGAAGAGGCTTTTAAGGAAGGATTAATAAACTTATTTAGTGATTTTTGAACGCATAGTTTTCAGGATAGAGATAGTTGGGCTTATCGACTTTAGGGGAAAAAATAGAAAATAAATTAAGATAATATCGTATTTCTGAGCAACTGGAATAAGAAAAGATATCTATCACTCATATAATTCTGCTAATATAGACAATATAGTTTGAATAGAGTGATTATATCAATAATGATATGTGTGAAATATAAAAAAATAGGACTTTTTATGGCAAAGTTATCTGAGTTAACTACAAAACAGAGGGAAACTCTCTTAAAATCTATATTAGAGCAGATGCGCTTTTCTGTATTAAATTTTAAGGACGCGCACAGTTTAGTTAGTTTTTTTGAAGTACAGGAATTTGCACTCACCTTCATCCGTACAAAAAAGTTAAAAAAATATACTTTGGATGAGCTTAAAATTTTGTGCTTTACCTTGACTATGGTCAACGATCATAAAGTAAATCTTCCAGAAAAAATCAATTATCATACAAATCGGTCTTTATTATCTATGTCGCTTGAACAAGAATTCGAACGAACTTGCAATCTTTATAAACGAACTAACCCTGACTTTACAAAAGATATTAGAACTCAGTTATTTAGAGACATCAATAAGATATTTATATCTAAATTTGGTAAAAAGGCCATTGGTGATCATAGTAATTGGTCACTTAGCGACAACGAAAATAAGGAACTGTCAGAATTTTGGAAAAATAGATTGTTCAGTTATCTTAAATTAATGAAGACTTCCCCTTCTATTGAAAACCTATACCCCATTATGCTTTGTTTTCCTTATTGGGCTAAACACTACCAGTCACGTACTAAATGGCGAACGGATACTTTTCTTGAAGTCCTTAAAACTTTTACTAATATCTTTGATGATTACGGCCATCTTATGAAAGAAGCCGCAAATAACGCCATCAATTCTCAGTTGATTCCTGATCAAACTCAATTAGAGCAAGAAATGGAGGCGCAACATAGAGACGAACTTACAGCTTTAGATCTTGTTGCAAAAATGAAAATTCCTAAAAATAGTGCTGGTGCTAGCGCTGCTGAAAAACTTAAGTTACGTGAACTACGTAAAGAAAAAAAGAACGCCAGGGAGAAGTTAAATAAACTTCAAAAAAAGATAGAAGAAGAGATTTCTTTAAAAGTAAGAAAACCTGATAATAACATTAATGCCTTTAATAATTTGATAAAAAAAGCCGATCCTGAATACTATCAGTCTTTTCTATATTCACGGGTGGCTGATGATATTATAAATGAGTTATCTCGTTTATACGGCTACGGCTGGGGTAGAGATCCTTTACCTGAGGGGTTAGATGCTAAAAAAAAGGTTCGCAGATACTTTAGAAAACAAATTAAAGTTGTGAGTATCGCTTAAATCGGTTAAGTAGATTTCTACTTAACCATCAATTTTTTCGTAAATCAGCACTTTTAGACTGAAATTCTATAAGTCATTTTTATTACTGGTTAAAAGCTCTTTTTGTGAGAGTTGAACGCATAGGCAACTGATGTAAGTAAAATGTGGGACACACCCGTTAATTTGATATATGAAAATGTTGATGTACAGAGACAGCTAAAAAAATTAATAAAATGGCTTCAGTAGGGGGAAAGGGGTATCAAACGCACAAGAGTATAATTGGTAAAAACAGATACTTATGATGGATTGCTACAAATTTAGAAGCGAAAATCCCACCCACCAATTTTAAACAGAAAATATGGTAGGGAAAATATTT
>JAAEMD010000051.1 GCA_024225875.1 bacterium | reverse complement strand
CATACCTATCAGTTTTTAAGGATTTGATTGACTTATCGATTTCTGTTTGTGGCAAAAATTGTAATATTTGATTTAATATTATGTTAAACTTCATTTTAAGCTACTCCTATCTATAAGTTTTACTCGATTTAAGAGGATAGCCTATTTGAAACAAAAAAACACGTCTATGACGTGTTTTTTTGTGTCTATTTTATTCTCAGGTCATTTTGTTTTTATCGGACAACAGTGTTATGAAATTCAAAAGAACCATTAAAGACTTTACAAACGTTATATTAGATGACAATAATCTTGATGCTTTTAGAAAAGGGGTTTTAACAGGATTTATTAATATATCAAATCAAGCTGAAAACGGGTCAATAATGCAACTGGTAAACGGAAATATTAATGCACTGCAAAGTATACAGGGGGCTAATAATGAAGAATTAATTACACATATGCAGATTATGTGTAATTGTTTTGTGAAGCTAAGTAAGACAATAAAGGCATCTATAGCTGGTACAAATTGAACTGTCCGTTTAAATGTCTGAGTGCATGTGTACAGGCGTACATAAACGAAGTCATTTGAAAACTTTAGTGTCGGACATTTTACTTTGGAACAGCTATAATCCCAATATATTTAATAAATAAGACAGTATTAATTTTTATTTATATAATGAAGGATTATCCAGCCAGAATTGAGGGTCAACTCTGGTATTATTTATACTGAGTCCCCAGTGTACGTGAGATCCTGTTGAGATGCCGGAGCTTCCCATCAAGCCAATTAATTCACCTCTTTTTACCCACTTGCCTGCTTTGACAATACGTTTGCTTAGATGGGAATATACTGTTTGTATTCCCAGGCCATGGTCTATAACAATAGTTTTGCCATTACATATAAAGTCGGCACTTATCGTAACTTTACCGTTATTTGCAGCTACAACAGAAGTGCCTTTCTTATTAGCAATATCGATACCTGAATGTTTTCTGGTAAATGTACCGTTATAGGATCTATATGCTCCAAATGGGGTTGTTGTTTTGCCTTTAGCTGGTCTGATAAAATTTCTTTTGAAAAAAGCTTTCTTATATATCTTCCTGAACTTTTTTGATAGTATTTTAGCTTCGTTAGAAAGCTGCTTTGTTTTTTTATTAAGACGGTTTGCCTTGCCCTTTAAGGTGATTTTAGAGCACACAAAGTCTCCTTTTTTTATTATGATATTTAATTTATTTATATAATGTCTGCCATTTTTTAAGGATACTTTTGTTTTTATTTGATATTTGCCCGGTTTTAGTGAGCGGGGCATACCTATAAACTGATAGAACTGGTTTATTGAAGAACCTTTTTTAAAAGCTTTAAATGTTTTTTGAGAAAAAGTAGCTGCAGCAGATCTGACTGGCTGTGTTGATAAATAGGTGATTTTTAGT
>JAAEMD010000050.1 GCA_024225875.1 bacterium | reverse complement strand
TTTCAAGTGCATGCTTTTGGTACATAATCCCATTAAAGCTTTGCACTTTCTTTTATTTTCCTGTTTTGGAATACTCTTATTTTACCTTTATTTTGTGCCTGTGAACATGGTTTGCTGGGCTGCGTCAGCAAGCCCTATTTACATGGCATATATATTGCATAAATATAAAGCAAGAGCAAAATTGCCAAAAACAGGACAGGACAAGCTTGTGTATCTAGTTATTGATGATAATCAAGAAATATATGAGTTAATTAAAAGAATATATAGCAGTCACAATTTTATTTACTGTGATAACGGCTTGGATGGTTTAATTAAAGCCATTGATAAAGAAAATAAAATAGAGGCCGTATTTTTAGATTATAATATGCCTAAACAAAACGGACTGGAAACTTTAAAAAGAATTCGTCTGCAAAAACCTGACCTGCCAATTTTCATGATGTCCGGTAACCCGGAGATAAAAGAAAAAGCTCTTTCTTTTGGTGCCACAAAATTTCTGGAAAAACCATTTGACCTTTTAGAGCTGACAGGCCTGCTCTCTATTAGAGAGATAACTGTAACAGTCTGACTAAACTGTTAAAAACACACAATTCCAGTATAGTCCTTTATAATGTGATTTAAAATAAGAAAGATGCGTTTTAAAACATATGATCTGATGTTAAAGCAGTAACTGTAAAGATCAGATCTACTAAAAAAAATACTAAATTATAAAAGCTCCGGTTCCCGATTAGACTTTTTCTGTTTTTTTATACTGCAGCTGTTTTTTAGTGATAGATATTTAGGATCCGGTACAGCAGTTTTATTTTATCCCCATAAATTTATGAGTTTGAGGTATTATCCTTACTGTGTTGACCTGTTTACTGGTAATGTTATAGGCTCTGGTTATATCTTTTGCAGTTGCTTTTTCTTTTATTCCTGAAAATGGAGTAACCGGCTGAATTATCAGTGGTATATCTGGATTTAAAGCCGCTAATATCTTAGCAAGAGTCTGCGCTTCCTGAAATAAAAAGTTCCTGGTTACAATATATTTTACGAATACATTTTTTTTATCCTTTATTATTTCCATAAAATTAATGAATTCATCTACAAAACCAGGCTTATAGTCAACCGAAAAGAAAGAAATATCATCTACTATCTCCTGCAAATGAGAAGCAAGGGTTCCATTTGTATCAAGATATAAAGGCAGAGAAATTTTTGGTATGAGCTCCTTTATAGCATCCACCTGCAGCAGAGGCTCTCCTCCAGTCAGTGAAATGGAGTGAGGATTATTTTTCATAAGAGACTGTACTTCTTTGATAGTTTTTTCAACCGGATAGTCAGTGGCATATTTTTCTTTTTTTATTTCATCACAATAAGCGCACTTAATATTACATCCTGAAAAGCGGATAAATATTTGAGGATAGCCAATAAACATTCCCTCGCCCTGAAAAGAAAAAAACAGTTCTGATATTTTCATTGAAATAAGTTTAAATTATTATCTGAATAGAATCCAGATGCTGTTATCTGTTTATTAAAGTTTTTTGACAGCAGCATATTTTGCCATAATTTTTCTGACTTTATCTTTAAATAATATTTCTAACACTATTTTATCCTCTTTGCCTTCAATACTCTGTACTATCCCACGTCCCCATTCAGCATGATGTACTATATCACCTGCTTTGAATTTATGGTGTTTAGATGAAGTCTCGTCAGTTTTTTTTGGATAGCGTATCTGGTAAGTAATCGATTTTTCGTTCAGACCCTTAATAAAATCTGTGTCCGGATCAGCAATTCTTTCTGATACAAAATAAGCAACTTTTGATTTAGATAAATTTGTGATAAATCTGGAAATATCGTTATACCAGGTGTTATCAAACATAAATCTTTTATAAGCACATGAAAGGTAAAGATGCTTTTTTGCTCTAGTTAAGCCTATATAAAAAAGACTGCTTTCTCCAATGATATCATTTTCTTCAAACAGTGAATTATAGTGAGGCAGTATTCCCTCTTCGACACCAGGCATAAAAACTACACTAAACTCAGATCCTTTTGAGTTAGTGATGGGCATAATGTTAACAGCATTATCTGATATATCTATGCCCTGTAAAGAATCAATAGCAAGCTCATCCAGAAAACAACTTAAACTTAACTTATCTTCTTTTATCTGGTATATAAAATCGTCTATGTTTGCAAGCTGCTCCAGAGATCCTAATGTATTTTGATTTTCCAGTAGTTGTTTATAGCCTGTTTTTATTATTATTTGTTTAATTAATTCAGCAGGACTTTCATGTTTTTTATTGAATATTTTTAATTCTCCGATAATTTGTAAAAGGTATGTCAGCTTAGCCCTGCAGTTTTTTTGCACATCCAGATCAGGGATATTTAAAATAGATTTTTTTTCATGATTTATTAATTTATAAAGCTTTTTGATAGAACATCCACTAATATCAAAATCATGCTGATGCAGTATATTTAACAGTGCCAGATCGTTTTTCTCATTAAAAACAAGCTTTAAGAAATTAATAATGAAACTAATTTCAGGTCTCGAATATAATTCTGACAGTAAAAAATTACGATACTTTATATTCCTCTGTTTAAGATGTTGAATAATAACCTGTTTTTGCTCAGATGTGCGTAATAGTACAGCTATCTCATTTAGAGATACCATCTCTTCTCTTCTCAACATCTCAATCTCTTCTATTATGAAGTTTGCTTCATCCTTTTCATCTGCGGCTATATAATAAACAGGGGCTTCATTAACGTTTTTGTACTTGTTTTGATGAGATTCCGGCCTGCATTCAGTGCCTGTAATTTCCTGGATTATATTCAAGGTCCCCTTATTCAGCCTGTAATTACTGGTAAGTTCAATGATTTTTGTATCAGGAGAAAGCTTTTTTTCTATATCAACTGAAAATGATTTTTGTATTTCCTGGCTTGAATCACAACTTATATAGAGATCATGTCCATCTCGTGAAAGCAGGAGGAACAACTCCTGATACACAGCCGTATAAATCGGGAAATTATCTATTAAAATATAACGGTGCTTTTTCTGATATTTTTCTAAAATATCACTATTATTTTGAAAAAGCTCAATTGCAAGCAATAAAATATCATCCTGATCCAGCACATTGAACTTTTTCAGATGATGCTCATAACAGGTAAAAAGTTTAAGCATTATTTTGCTGTATTTTATTTTTTCTCTGGACAATTTATTCCTTGTATATTCCTGTATAATCGATAAGATTTCGTCTGGTTTCTTTTTACATTTTTTAAATTCCGGCATGTTTAGAATTATAGATATAATCATCAGCTGATCATTAATATCAAAAATAACAAAATTATCAGGAATATTTAAAATCGATGTATTTTCTCTGATAATTGATGTACAAAATGACAGGATTGTAGTAAAAACTGA
Source organism: bacterium (assembly GCA_024225875.1). GTDB lineage: Bacteria > Margulisbacteria > Marinamargulisbacteria > JAAEMD01 > JAAEMD01 > JAAEMD01. Next base: position 5,862 of record JAAEMD010000050.1, on the reverse strand, counting down.
CTTGACATGTTTACCTGTATTTATCTGGGATTTAGTTTTCAACTCTTTTAGATTTTTTTTATTAAAAGAAAGAACCAGAATATTTTTATCAGGCACTTTCTTCTTTTCAATCAGATATGATATTTTATGTGCCATGATGGCTGTTTTACCAGTTCCAGCACAACCTTTTATTAATAAAGGTGAACCGGTATGCTGCAAAGCTTTTTTCTGATTTTCATCAAGTTTTAAAGTCATCTTATTTTCCTCAATATAATATAATAATGCCGTCTTGTTTAGATTTATTGCAGGCTGGTGGGGCTTTGATAGATGATTTTAAGCAAAAATATCTGAATTTGTATGCCCCCCCGTTTTTTGCAACATCTAAAAATACAACATTTTACTGTATTTTATGTGTCATTATATTTAATACCCTCGTAAAGCTAATTATAAACATTTAAATTGATTGCTCTTCTACCCATTTTAAGGCTTCTTGAATTGTTGTTATTTTCCCATCCAGCTGCCGTGCAAAGGCCTCCTTTAGCAGCCTGCCCATTACCGGTCCTGCTTTAATACCTGTTTTTTTCAAATGAGCACCAGTGAGAATTGGTTTTATAGATTTTGTTGTTAGATTCAATACTTTCATCCTGCCTGTTATCTGTTCTTCTATTTCAGATGCAGTCTCATCATCACTGCCAGACATGTCTGAACCATGACAGGATGCTCTTGCCAGCTTTATCAAATCTTCAATTGGCAGCTTCATAGATAATTTACGAAGGATACTATCATATTTATCCTGATTATTAGTATTAAAGTATAGCTGAAAAGGTTTATAAGAATACTTAATCAGCATTAAAACTTCTTTAATTATATATTTTTCATTTGTTAATTTTGATAAGAATAATTTTACAGGCATTAAACCATATTTGTCATATCCACATCTTTTGTCAAATTCAGTTATATATTCAATTTTCATTTCTTTACCCATATTATGGCAAAGAGCTGCCAGCATAAGGATAATATCTTTTTTTTCATTGCCTGTTTTATATTCTGACATTCTGTCTAATGTCATAAGTGTGTGGTCCCATAAATTACATTCGGAACGCTCCAGAATACTTTGGGGTATATTAGCTAAATCCTTTAAAGATTGAAACATATCCGTAATACCCAGTAGATAAGCATATTTTATTCCGGTAGAAGGTTTTTCTGACTTCAGTAATAGTTTTTTAAATTCTTCAAAAATTCGTTCCTTTGGCAGCTCGGAAATATTGACCTTCCGGCATAAATTAATTGTTTCAGGTGCTATCCTGAAGTTCAAACGGGATGAAAGTTGCATAGCTCGTAAAACCCGGAGAGGATCTTCGATAAAGGAATGATTTATATGACGAAGTATTTTATTTTTAATATCTTTTTGACCATCAAATGGATCTATAATGGTATTTGAGGATAAATCATAACCAATACTGTTAATTGTGAAATCTCTTCTTGAAGCAGCTTCAGCATAAGACATATCAGGGTCAAACCTGGTTTCAAACCCTTTGTGGCCAGCATTTATCTTAAAATCCTTTCTCGGAAAAGAAAAATCTACCTCAAAAGGTTTATCAACCTTATTTTTATACTGATCTATCTTTAGTTTAATAACCCCAAATGATTTGCCGACAGTAGATACACTGCCGAATCTGGATAGAATATTTTTTAGTAAATAAAGGTTTGCTATACCGAAAACTTCAATATCAAAATCTTTGGATTCCATTTTCAGAAAAGAGTCACGAACACATCCGCCAACAAGGATTGCTTTTCCATTTTCTGCCAGAATAGTCTCAGCAATTTCCAATAATACAGGTGGATATTTAATCATAGATAATTTATATCATACAATTGTCATAAATATGATTAATAATTTATTAAATTTGAAAACTTTAGTGTCGGACATTTTACTCTGGAGCAGCTATAGCTGGTACAAATTGAATTGTCCGTTTAAATGACTGAGTGCTGTGTACTGGCGTACATTAACGAAGTCATTTGAAAACTTTAGTGTCGGACATTTTACTTTGGATCAGCTATACAGTCCTTGAGGATTTGACGCCTGTTATTAATAAGATTAGAATAATTCTCTTAAATTATAATATTAGAGGGAGAAAGGTTATGTCAAAAAGAACTCTTTATGACAAGGTATGGGCAAAACACAAAGTTGCTACCCTGCCGACTGGTCATGATCAATTATTTATTGGTTTGCAGTATGTTCATGAGGTTACTTCTCCACCTGCATTTGCCGGACTTAGAGAGAAGGGCACAAAAATATCATATCCGGAAAGAACATTTGCTACAGTTGACCATGTAATCCCGACTGATGATACAAGCAGACCATTTAAAGATAAGCAGGCGGAACTAATGCTTTCAACACTGGAAAAAAATGTAAAGGATTTTGATGTTACTTTTTTTAGCCCTTCAAGCGGAAAACAGGGAGTAGTACATATCATAGGACCGGAAATGGGCTTAACTCAGCCAGGCATGACAATTGTTTGCGGGGATAGTCATACCTGTACACATGGGGCATTTGGTTCGTTAGCTTTTGGTATTGGAACTTCAGAGGTTCAAATGGTAATGGAAACACAAACACTAGCAATGAAACCATTTAAAGTGCGACAGGTTAATGTTAAAGGGCCACTTAAAAAAGGGGTTTGTGCTAAAGATATAATTTTAAAAATTATCCAGCTGCTGGGAGTTAAGGGCGGGCTTGGTTATGCCTACGAATTTACAGGAACAACGATAGAAAATTTGAGTATGGAAGACCGTTTAACAATATGTAACATGAGTATTGAGGCTGGTGCCAGAATTGGATATATTAATCCGGATGATACCACTTTTGAATATTTAAGGGGCAGGGAATATGCTCCGAAAGGAGAGGCTTTTGAACGAGCCGTAGAATACTGGAAATCCATAGCATCAGATAAAGATGCTGAATATGATGACATAGTTAACATAGATGCAAATGATATTGAGCCTATGGTTACCTGGGGAATAACACCAGGACAGGTAATCGGGATTAATGAAAATATGCCTTTAATTAATGATTTACCGGAAGAAGATATAAAATCAGCAAAAGAAGCGTATGCTTATATGAAGCTGGAAGAAGGAAGTCCGATTAAAGGGGTTCCTGTGGATGTTGTTTTTATTGGTGCCTGTACAAATGGCAAGCTTTCTGACTTGAAAGCAGCAGCTGAAATACTGGATGGTAAAAAGGTCAGTAAAAATATTAGATTACTGGTTGTACCTGGCTCTATGAAAGTTAAAGCTGAGGCTGAAGCTGAGGGGCTTGACAGGATATTTAAAGCAGCCGGCGCTGAATGGCGTGAAGCAGGTTGCTCAATGTGTTTAGCTATGAATCCTGATAAATTAGAAGGCGATCAAATAAGCGCCTCTACAAGTAATCGTAACTTTATTGGAAGACAGGGGAGCCCTTCTGGAAGGACATTACTGCTGGGTCCTGCAATGGCTGCTGCTGCTGCTGTTAAAGGAAGTATAGCAGACGCAAGAGAATTCTTAGCTTAAGATGGAGGATAAAGTAATGTTCGAAGAAAAGATAAAATCCATAAAAGGCAGTGCCATCCCTTTAAAAGGGGATGATATTGATACCGATCAGATAGTACCAGCACGTTTTTTAAAAGAAATTACTTTTGAAAAAATGGGAGAATATCTTTTTTGTGATGCACGCATTGATGATAAAGGTAATCATAAATCACACCCCTTAAATGATAAGAAGTATGAAGAGGCCTCTTTTCTGATTGTAGGAAAAAACTTTGGCTGTGGTTCTTCAAGAGAACATGCACCTCAAGCGGTAAAGAGGTATGGTATAAAAGCAATTATAGGAGAATCATTTGCAGAAATATTTGCCGGCAATTGTAAATCCTTGGGAGTTCCCACTATTACAGTAACAAAAGAAGAAGTCGATATGTTATTAAAGCATACCGAAAATCATCCGGAAACTATCTATATGCTGGACTTGGATAATAAGGTATTGAAGTTTTCTTTTAATAGTATATCTATTCAGGTACCTGAGGAATTTCGTATAGCTTTTATTGATGGTACCTGGAATGCTACTGCATTATTAGCTGCCAACTCTGATAAAGTTAAGGAAACTGTGTCCAGTCTGCCTTATATAAATAATTTTCAATAGAAAGATTACTTTATCAGACTTTCAATATCTTTTATTTCTTTTGGAATATCGTTAGAGAGGTTTATACACCCTTCCTCTGTTACAAGCAGATTATCTTCGATACGAATACCTGTCTTTTCATTATATACTTTTCCGTTTAAATTAATTATAAAATGACCGTAAATACCAGGTTCATTACTTATAATCCAGCCAGATTTAAGCTGCTCATTTTTATAGTCACCAAAAGGATCACAGTCATGGACCTGATGACCAATTAGATGACTTACAGTGTGTGGCTTACGGTTATATCGGGCAGTTGATGATTTATCATTATCAGGGAAGTACTTTAGTATTTCATTATTAATAAAGTCCCAGCACATTTTATCCAGCTCTAAAATACTAATACCGGCTCTGACCCTGCTTTCAACTAATTTCTGGGCATTAAGAACAATAGTGTAAAGAAGTTTTTGCAGAGGATTAAAAGATCCGTTTACCGGAACTGTCCGAGAAATATCAGTATTTGTTGAATACCACCTGATACCATAGTCAATAAGAAGCAGTCTGTTTGATGGAAGCGTGCTGTTATTTTTTCTGTAGTGCAGGACTGTAGCATTTGATCCTCCAGCTGTTATTGAAGGAAAACTGTTTCTAAAGTATGAATTAACAGCTAATTGACCATCAAGAAAGCCAGCCACTTCAGTTTCTGTTTTGAAATATTTCAACTTTTTTAATAAATTAATAAAGGCAGACTGTGTTTTCTGCATAGCAGTTTTAACATTTTCAAGATCGATCGGATCAAGAGCTAAACGCTGGCTCCACAGTAAAGAAGCTATATTTGTAATTTCAACTGTAGTAAGATTATTTGCCCTTAATAATCTTTCAATACGCTTTTTAAATTTATAGTTATGATCATGAAATATTTTCCCGGTAACTTTAGATTGATGCCAGTACAGACCTGCTTTGTATGGTTTTTCCTTTAATTTTTCAATAATAACCTGATTTAAAGTTTTTATGTCCCGGATATCTGTAAAACCGGTAATTGTTCTAGCAACTTCAATATGATCCTGACTGCCGACTCCAATCTGACAACCATCCCAGAACTCATTCCTTTCATTTTTCTTTGCTAAAAATAAAATCTCAGGGCTTTCCTTAGAGTACGGATCTAGAATCAGGGCTGTTTTTAATTGATTTATCCCGGTTAAATACAGCATTAGCGGATCCTGATTTATAAATGACCCGGTATGGCTCCAGGTTGTACGTGTGTCTGTAGGCTGTTCAAAACCGCATATAACAATAAGATGATTAATTTTGTCAGCCAGTACAGCACGTCGTTTTTGATATCGTTCTACAGCTTTAAAACCAATACCATCATCAATAAAAACTGCACTGTAATTGTTATTCATAATAATCATATTATATACATAAAATGAAATAAAATCTCACTGTATTTAATACAGTACCTGCTCATCATTAAATAAAAATTAGAACCAGACAGTGCATATGCAGGCTCTTCAATGCGGAGTCACAGAACAGAAAGTAGTTTAGAACCATTCTAATCTTCATAAGCGATATTATACAGCATTTTTTTATAAATTACTTAAAAAGCAGCTTATCAACAGGGCAATCGCATCTAAATTCCAATGACCCTAGCTAGGTAGTCGCTATTTTTGGAAGCATTAAGACGTTTGAGCCGAATGCTTTTTTTTGCAAGAGAGGATTCTTGTTTTAGT
>JAAEMD010000049.1 GCA_024225875.1 bacterium | reverse complement strand
GCTAAAACTATATTAAAATTTAGAAATATCTGAAACTCGCAGACGTATATTAGTATGTCCATATATTGGCTTGGCTCTAACAGTCAGCTATTTCTAAATTTTAATATAGTTTCATCCCCTTAAACCACTAAAAATAAAATAATTCTCTAACCGCACAGCTCGAAATTTTTTGGTAAACATCGTTTACGTTTTAGCAAAAGGCCTATAAATAAAGGATTCTAATTTTTAGTAAACAACGTTTACCAGAAAATTTAAGAAAGATACTGTAAATGTCTTACCTTAAATAATTTCCGCTAAAATTTATAAAAAAAATATTCACATGATACAAAGCTGTGTCTCTAATTAAATATCTATCTTATAGCGATAGCCCTAAATTCTATAGGAAATTTTAGAAATACTTGATCTGATGACTTAGGAACTTATAATATCAGTTTTAACTTTTTATCACTGGGGTTTGAGGTTCAATGGAACGATTATCCAAAGCTTTGGATAATCGTTCTTATCGAAACCTTATTGTTATGGAAAGTATGTTGCTATAGGAATGTACAATTGATTGATAAAATAACTATATCAGCCAATCAGGTCCTGAAAAAACTTTCCATAATGTTACCGTCTATCAGGTCTATAACTGAAGGAGGGTAACATGCTATACAAACATTTCAAAAATTCTCTTACTCTAAGGAAATCTATCAAGCGACTGAAGACCTGCGCAAAGTCGCTCTAAGGCTTGGAATTGCTAATATGCAAACCGCAGAAATCTACCTACAGGCTCCTACTAAAAAGATTGAGGCAGTAATACTGCCATTGTTTAACCGAGACAAATTTATGATGTAGATCGCTCAATTGATTCCTTACGAGGTAAATTGGGTTATAATTATGGAAAGTAATTGGGACAGAACCCTCCTTATTTTCAGCTCTGATTCAAAAATACTTTCCATAACAATAAGGTTTCGATAAGAACGAAAAGTTACGCTAAGCCGTAAGTCGTTAATATCTAAGTATTTTTTTGAGCATCAAAATTAGAGCAAAATTTTGAGCTTTAGCATAATGGAAGAAGTCCTAACTTTCTCGAAAATAACTAATTTGGGGAAAATTTCAAATTTGTGTTCAAGAAAAACAAGGCTTTTGAACTCAAAATCCTTAATCACCAACTTCTGTTTTCGGTCGAGTGGGCTTCAACAAACCCCTCACTCGACAAATACGGTAATTCAGTAAATAGTTGGAACTCTTACGGAAGTATTTATTCCATTAAAATCGTTTCTAAATTTGAAACGGAATACTTTATTTTTTCCACGGCCCTTACAACAAAACATAGCGAGTAACGTTCCATTAGGGAAAACAGTAGAGCTGTTCACAGACAATTGGATGTAATAGGAATTGTGAGGTACGCGAGATGCGGATGGCCAAAGCAATACTTTGCATCATGAAGATTCGATGTAAGTGGTTACTAAAGAGCCTCGTAATACGGAAAGCATGTGGGGTTTAAGTATCTTGGCCTGTGGTAACGATTCCTTCCTAATTGTGCAATATAAATTAATATTCATTTAATTATTAAAAGGTTATGCCCAAAAAATTGTTATGATGTTGCGGACTTATTAAACGAAAGCTGAAGCGGGTATTTTGGAATAAATACCTTGAGTTCTGAATTTAGTATTAAACTCAGAACTCAATTTAAAAATCCCTGCGAATCAAAAAATGACGTCACTTTACAGATCACTTAAACCTTAATAAAAAATGAATTTTTTTTCAGGTTCCGACAATGATATGTATAATCCATTAAAGTCAGAACTAAAGGAGATAAAACATGTTCCCAAAAAAGGGATAAAGTCCATAAAATTTACAGATTGTAATATCATAACAGTTTTTGGCCATAACGTACTAATAATAGAACGAATATCAATTCATATTGCACAATTAAAAAGGAATCGTTGCCACGGGCTATCTTAAGGTAATTCGTTGGTGTCTTACTCTACGTTAGGTCCGGTTCTGTGAAAGGTTGAGGGGAGGTTCTCTTGGCCTACTCACCTTTACCTTACGTTTATTAAAATTTATGGAGGTAACTTTTATGGTTACAGAAAAAAATTTTGGAAAAATTATGCCAATCTTTTTTACAGTTTTTATTTTTTTTTCTGGAATGTGCTATTCTGATACGACTGTGAATGAATCACAAACGCAGCAAGAATTATCTTCCAGTCATGAAACAGGGGTAGAAGAAGAGATTGAAGTAGAAGTAATGAGTAAAGTATTAAACTCAGAAGACAATATTCTTTTTCTTAATAAATTGGGAGTCAAGGTTAAAATATCCGTAAGTACATTTAAGAATAACGAATATTTTACCTTAATTGAAGGAATTACAGGCGAGAATATTGAGGATAATAAAGATATCTTCAATAAAGGCAGTGTTATTCCATTGAAGTTGTTTGAAGTTATTGGTGAAGAGAATGCAGAGGTGTATGCTCTTGATATTGCGGTAACTTACGATCTAAGTGAATTACCAGAAGAAATTATTGAGCAAGATCTGGATATTTTTCATTTTCAAACGAAGACTGGGGAGTGGAGTAGTCTGGATGCTAAATTAGATAGTTCGGTAAACGTATTAAGCGCAACAGCAGATAATACTGGTATTTATTGCTTAGCTGTTAAATCTGCAATCTTATTTGAAGATAATGCTGTTCAGCTTGATAACAAAAAAGGTAAATCATGTTTTTCTTCTTGTAAGACTAAATACCCTCTCGGAAAATGGAAAAAAAAATGTATACGATATTGGGGATGTAGTCGGTGTGGATGGAAGCCTTGCTGTAGTTGGAAAAAGAAATGTGTTAAAGTTTGGGTACCATATCCAAAAAATATGGCTAAAAGACTAACATGTTATGCTAAATGCAGATGCCCAAAAAGCCTTGCTCGGTGTGCATATTATGCACATCAAGTATCTAAATGTGCCTTTGCATGTGCGGCAGTAGAAACTGGGGCAAGTGTTATACCTTGTGCTATTTGTATTGTAGATAATGCTAAAAATGGTGGAAAAAAAATACAAGCCTGTGAAGATGTATATAAATATTGCAGGTAAAGGAAACTTGATTATTTGCGGGTGTGTACTACATTTTACACGTGCTTATTTTTTACTTAAATGTTAAATAAAAATTCTTAAATTCTGCGTTAAAACATTAAAAAAAGAAGCAGGAAAAATTGTAGGGTCTCCAAACAAGGAAGGAAAGGGAGATCGAAAGAAAAATTGATCTTATTGTTGCTTAGCGTCCAAAATTGCACATTCCATCGGATTTAGTGCTTTATTACTTCTTAAAAGCTGCTAAAAAAAATAAAAAAATGAGGAGTGCCATATGGGTTGCGGGTTTCCCGCGCATAGGGGTATTTTGAATATGTCTCAGAATACCCCATAATAGGTCGTGAAGAAATTATTTAAGAGTGTTTTCTGGAAGGTGTCACTATGTACTCATAGTGACACCTTTTATTTTTACTGTCGGTATCGGTCTTTTCGCTAAATACATTTAGTGACGATGGTTTGCAGAATCTAAAATCAGTAAAAAAAATATTCACAAAACCATCCAACATCTATTTTTCCCCAGTTGCCCTAATAACAATATTGGGATTTTTAATTAAGTAATTATATGTGTAGGTGCTTGCAATCAAAATCACCAATGCGTGCATCAAATTGTTGTCTCTTTTTTAATAGCTTTTGTAAATATTCATGTGATGGCATATTTGAACTCCTTATTTTTTGATATCAGTATAAAATGCTTTGGGTAACTATATTTCAGAAATGTATTGACTTGTCAATTAACAGCAGTTAGAAGAATTTATTATGCTCGATTTTATGGTTGAAAATACCCAACAATCTCTAAGAGCATCAGAAGAAACAG
>JAAEMD010000048.1 GCA_024225875.1 bacterium | reverse complement strand
TGGCGTTTTTTTTAGAAAAAGTTGTATCTTAAAGCGTTAAGAACGACAGACTCCTAGTAGTTCTTTGACTTGCTTTGGAAATGGGATGAGATGATCTCGTTTCATTTTCATATATTTCGCTGGTATGAGCCAATGAGATTTCTCAAAATCTATGTAATCCCATTTGGAGCTGGCAAGTTCACTGGGTCGGACAAATACATATGCTGAAATGAGCAGTGCTGTTTTTACAATGGTTGTTCCGTGATAATTATTGATGTCTTGAAGAAGCTCTGAAATTTCTTCTTGTGTTGTTAAGGTAGGCATATGTTTTGATTTGATGCTTTTGAGCATACCTCTATAATCTTGGGTTATATCACGACTGCAATGACCTTTTGCTACTCCATAGCGAAAAGTCATAGAACAATATCCATTGACTCGTTTTCCTGTTTCTATATACCCTTGATCTTGTATACCTTCAATGATGTTAAAGAGCATAGGTGCCTCAATGTCTCCCAGTGGTATTTTGCCGATTTGGGGAAAAATATATTTTTCCAGCCTTTGCAGAACAAGCTTAGAATGTCGGTCATTGCTGTTTTGGTAATGCTTGGCATGCCACTGTAAAGCGATGGTTTTGAAATCTTGCCTGGTTGCAAGCTTGACTTTCTGTACTTGTCTATGGACTGAAGGATTGATGCCTTTTTCAAGCATATCCATGTATTCTCTTTGCTTTGCTTTAGCTTGCTTTATACTGATTTGTGGGTATTTGCCAAGAGAAATCATGCATCGTTTTCCAGAGAAGGAATATCTGAATCTCCAAAGTTTGCTTCCTGTAGACTTTACAAGGACTGTTAGTCCTGTATCTACATTGATGGTATAATCTTTTTTTGTAGGTTTAGCATTTAATAGTTCTAGGTTGTTTGCCATAGGTTCTCCTTGCTGGTATTTCTTGGTCAAAAGTGTATACCAATTATATACCACTTTGTTTGTAATAGGGAGAAACCGAATGAAACAAACTGAACTGCTAAAACATCGATTTTACTAGGGTTTTAGCAAATATTGAGTCAGGCGGAAACAGTGTGAAACAGTGCTTCTGATTTCTCTCTCTCCGCCAGATTTTTTTTTTAGCTTCAAAACTCTCTCAATCCTAACAAAAAATATATTTAAAATAGTCGAATCGAAGCTATTTAGCTTCAGCCGGGTTGAAATATAGGCGTGGCCATTTCCCGCTTGCCCACCCCTAAAAAACGACTTTTCATGGTTTTAAGACTTGAATATTCCAACCCTTTTCAACGCTTTCTTTTTTTCTTCTTTGGCAATAGTGGATTATGGGTTTCGTTGTCCTCCAAGTATTTATAACATTCAGCAGCTTTTTGATTTGGAACAACCTTTTCAAACATAGATATTTGCAAAGGTTCGTTATCTGCTTTTTCTTGAATAAGTTTAGCTTTTTTTTCTTTATGTACTCTAAGATTCACTTTATACACAGCGCGAAACAAACGCATTATATTATCGGCATATTCTTCTGCAAGTTCTTCCGGCAAAGAAAAACCATATTTCTTTTCCCAGATTTCATTAAACTCTTTGTATGCTTTTTCTGGGAGGCATACCGGATCTCTTTTATCTATATCTTTATAGCAAGAATGTCTTAATGTAGAGAGGCTTTTGTATCTGTCTTTATGCTCTTTATTTAATGAGGATAGAAATTTTTCAATTTCCTCTTCTCTATTTGCGTTGAATTTCTCGTTTTTATGTTTAGGCATTATAGTTATCCTTTTTTTTGTTATTAATAACCAGTGCAAGTTTAGCATTTTAATATTAATATGCGGTACGACCGATCGTGTGTATTCATTTAGAAATTTAACCAATGGATATTATTTGGTATAATCAAGCAACTTAAGGAGAACGCCTTTTAATGAAACTAATTGAAAAAATCGAAATAAAATATTTTAGATCTTTTGGTGAAAAAAATGTAAAAATAATTGATTTAAAAGATCTAAATATATTTTCTGGTTCAAATGATGTAGGAAAATCTAATATTTTAAAAGCATTAAATTTATTTTTTAATGATGAGATTAGTATCGGCGAAAAATTCAACCTTAGAAGTGACCTGTCTTTTTTGCAAAGAGAGCGCAGTCAAAAAAAATTAGAAGACAAAAAAAATATAAGGACAGAAGATGATCCTTATGCTGCTCAAAGAGATTTGTTTGTTAAAATAAAAATATTTTTCAATCGTCCAATTCTTTCAGAAAAATCAACTACACCAGAAAAGTTTTGGGTAGAAAAAAAATGGGATAAAAATGGATTTAATATACAAACTAGCAATATCCAAGGAGCTTATAGGAAAAAAAACAAAAGAGTTCCAACACAGAGACAGATAGGTGCTATTCAAGGTCAATTAACCCAGTTCCTAAATTCTATAAATTTTGAATATATTCCAGCAGTCAAGGATCGACAATTTTTGCAATATTTGTTCAAGAAATTACAAAACTCCCTATTTGACCGAGATAGTAGTTTTAAAAAAACTTCTGGTGAGATAAATGCTAGAATCACAAAAACTACTCAAGATTTATTTAGTGAGTTCAAAGATAAAACTGGTGTACAAGCTGAATTTTCGATACCAGAATCACTTATTGATTTTTTCACGACAATTAATGTTTCTACTGAGAATGGAATATCATTGTATTCTAGAGGCGATGGCATTCAAGCTCGGTTTATTCCTGCAATATTAAATGAAATATCAAAAGGCAAGAAAAATACAATATGGGGTTTTGAAGAACCCGAAAATTCTTATGAATATAGGAACGCAGAATTGCTAGCTAAAGATTTTTTAGAAATCTATTCCAAAAACAAACAGGTCTTTATAACAAGCCATACCAAGGAGTTTCTGTCTTTAATAAAAGGGAATGAAGAAAAAGCTTCTCTTCATAGAGTTTATAAAACATTAGCAAAAGGCTCTTTGATCGAAACTTTCAAAAAAAACAAGGGCTTTGATAAACAAGCAATAGACTTGAATTTTTGGGGTGATGAAACAGAAAAAAGACAGGAAGATATCGATATTTTAAATAAAATATATGAAGATATTGGTTTTCTGGAAAGTGATCAATATTTAATTGAAGATCTTCAAAATCAGTTAAAAATGCAAAGACACCTTTTGAATACATCAGATTTAAAAATTGAAGAGAAAACAAAAATCAATCAGAAACTTACAAAAAGATTAGAATCTATGATATTAACTGAGGAAGCCTTAACTCAAGAAATCGAAGAGTATAAAAAGCCGATAGTTTTTTTTGAAGATACGTATATACAAATATATAAAATTGCTTTTTTAAAAATTAATGGAATTGAATGCGACGAAAATAATTTTGAAAATATATTTAAAGATCATTCCCCATTTATTTTTAAGTCAAAAGAGTGCGATAACGAATTGAATAAGTTTTTGGATATGGTTTCTGTTTCTGAGTGGGCAGATAAATTCATTTTAGGAGTATTTGACTTTGATGCAGCTTATAATAAATTCAATGGATTAAAGAGTAAAAGATGGGGTGATAAAATAGGTTCTGAAAAAGATGGTGTTTCTAGAAAAAGAAAAGACCATCCCTGTTTTTATGCAATGCTATTACCTGTTCCAACACATCGAACCTCATATGCAAGCATAGCGCTTGCTAGCAAATCCAGGCTAGCAATTGAGCTTTATTTTTCTGATGATATATTAACTAAATTAGGCAACTCAGGTGAGGAAACTGTTACGGGTGTTTCAGAACGAATTAAGATTTTCCAAGGTGATAAATCTCTTTTTTGGAAAGAACTATTTTATTTACCAGTTAATGAATTTGAAAGTTTCAAAAATCTTTTTATTAAAATTACCTCAGTTTTGGATAAGCCCCACCTTAAAAAGCTAAAGCAAGTTGATCTGAATCCAGTTTAATAGCGGGCTTGTTAGGTTTAAGTTGATAAGCAGAAAGAGCAGCTATCAAATTAACCAAAAATTTCGCAGGCGATCTATGGCGAGAGT
>JAAEMD010000047.1 GCA_024225875.1 bacterium | reverse complement strand
TTGTTATTGAACAAAATATTGATCTTATATTAAACAACCAGAAAATCAATGTCTTTTCAACTATACCTTCACAAATAAAAGAATTAAGTATCGGCTTTATTATTTCCAACAATCTCATAGCCAGCTTAAATGAGATCAAAGAAATCGAAATTTCAAACAAAACTGTAATTCTGTCAACTTACACAGAAAATATAAAACCAGCGCAACTTAACACTAATATCCAGAAAATAAATACTCCCCTTTCTTCTGACTTAATATCTCAGTTAATGCGTAACTTTAAAGAAAAGGCTCTTCTTTTTAAAGATACCTCTGTTTCTCATAGTGCTGCACTTTGTAACGGCCAGAATATTCTTTACTTTAGTGAAGATATAAATCGTTTAAATGCTATTGATAAAGCTATCGGATCAGCAATTCTAAATAATGATTCAGGCAAAGATAAAGTATTAATTACTTCAGGAAAAATAGATAAAAAAACGGTCGAAAAAGCAGTTAACATGTCAATACCGGTAATAATATCCAGAACAGGACCAACAGATCAGGCATACTGTCTTGCTCAAAATAAAAACATTACAATAATCGGGTTTGCCCGAAATAAAGTGTTCAATATTTACAATAATGAATCTTGTATAAAAGCACCATGATATTAATATTATAGCTGTTCCAAAGTAAAATGTCCGACTGAAAAAGTTTTCAAATGACTTCGTTTATGTACGCCTGTACACATGCACTCAACCATTTA
>JAAEMD010000046.1 GCA_024225875.1 bacterium | reverse complement strand
TCCCAATATAATTTTGTTTTTAATCCGGCTATGAAGCAAAAGCATCAACTTACAGTGATCGATTGAATTATAATAGGATCTGATATCTGTTCGATAATAAAAGCTAAACCTTAAAGAAGCTTTCTGGATATCCGAAACCAATTTCATCCGACCGCCGTTTCCTTTAAGATTGTAGACCGTTTTAGGTAAAAGTGTCAGGAGAACTCTTTCCATTTTCAGCGTCAGAACTTTAATAATTAGAGCATCCTGGGATGACCACATGGCGATTGTTTCTCCACTGATCAATCGCACTCGTTTTTGTACTCCTAAGTGATACTTTCCTGTGATAAAAGAGTGTATTATATCCTTGGAAATTTCAGGCCAAGCCCTCTTAAAATCCCAAATATCTGATGATGATGGATGCTTTTTTCTTTGGGCGCACAACCAATTATACGCTATAAAAAAATAATCCGATATTTGACTTATCCGCAACAACCTAATAATCCTTTATAAATTTTTCAGACTATAGTGTTATAGAAATAAAAGCTAAGTCAATTTTTGAAGTACTTTACCCAAATATCAAAGCTAACAAGAATTCGCTCTGGACTGCTTCAAGGATTAATAAAGGAATTCCGTTGAGAAGTTGAAAAGCCGAGTCGCGATTTATAAAAATTATAGCTCTCAACTGCACCAAATATTTTGTAGCAGAAAGCATA
>JAAEMD010000045.1 GCA_024225875.1 bacterium | reverse complement strand
CCAAAAGGAATGCGGGCAGGTACAGGGGCTGACGTTTTCCCTGTCGCAGATGTTGTTCCGCCGGCGTATGGACGGAGCCTAAGTCACTTATATGGTATTTAAGCGGAACGTGGTAAGCCCGAATCTCTCCTTCATAGAAAGGCAGGCAGCCGCAAGGTGTACGAAGGGGATGCGGGTAAAGGATGTCGGAGAAAGCGAATGCCGGGAAACTCGCATGTTCGGTTCTTAGGGATAGCAACATCCCCCGGCTACCCGACATGTGTTTAAAAACACAATAGATCATCCTGCTCTTTACCAATAATGGTATTAAAATGAATAAGTTAAAAAATATTGAGAAGAAATACAGAGAATTAGGCATCGAAGGAGATGATGTATTTACCTTAATTGCATCTGAGTATATTCAGTTTCATAAATTAGATATGAGTGAAAGATTAATTAGCATTGTACAAAAAGCCAATGCAATTAATTGTAATGGAAGCAGTCAACAAGTAAAAAATATTACAAAATTAGTACTTAAAAATGATAAATCAGGTACAAGGTTACCGATTCTTTATCAATTTTTTCATTCTAAAAGATTCAGGGATAATACAGGCAAATTTTTTACTCCAAGAAATATTGCAAAATCAATGGTGGATATGCTACCGCTTAAAAATAATGCTGTAATTTTTGATCCAACTTGTGGAGGCGGAACATTTCTTATTGAAGCCTCTAAAAAATGGAAAAATAATATCTGCCATTTGGTTGCAAATGACATTGATAATTACTTAGTCACGTTAACCGAAATTATTCTTAAAATTCAAACTCATAGTAAACACAAACTATCTCTTTTTAATGAAAATATTTACTCTCCT
>JAAEMD010000044.1 GCA_024225875.1 bacterium | reverse complement strand
CTCCATTCTTGTACGGCTAATACAAAAAAATAGGAAAATGGTCATGTCCACTCCTTAATTTCAAGACTTAAAATTTTCATTATAATTCAAAGGCACCGATACTTACTGTTGATGCGAAGTACGCGATATCCTGATGAACCCATTATAGTCTCGTCTCCCAAATACTTTTTTATCTAATTTTAAAAAGATCGGTAATTTTCTTATGTTTTAAATTGTCAGGCATTCCCATGCTTAATTAATAGTAAGAACAGGTGTTTTTTCCAGCTTTTTTTGAATCGTAAGTAACTTTATCTGCGGCATCATACAATTCTTTAGCAGATTGATTGCTATATTCAGCAATGCCAAGGCTGAACGTTATATTTTCCATCCTTCCGGCACTAATAGCATAAGGTTTTTTTAATTGATCAAAAAACCTCTCAACAATTCCTCGGATACTGTTATTTTGATACTGTGTAAAAATAACCGCAAATTCGTCACCTCCAACCCTAAAACCACAATCTATGTCTTTGGATATAGCCCTTTGAATCCTTTTTCCAACGGCTTTGATTAATTCATCGCCACCAGGATGACCCAAAGTATCATTAATTTTCTTAAAATCATCAATGTCGATATAAACAAGTGCCAAATTATAACATTTGGCCTTGACATTAGAAATTTGCTTTTCTAATGTCGGTAAAAAGTTGTTCTGATTTAACAAACCAGAGAGTTTACACAACATAGCGTCCTCTTCTGATTTTTTTTCAGCCTTTTTTCTTAAAGAAACATCTTCGATAAGAAGCAAAATATCTTGATAGAAACCTTGAGTCTTGATAGGTGTCAAATAGCATTTAACCCATTTATTCGCGTTATCATCTAAGGAACATTCTTCTACAAAAGAGCACTCCTCCGCTTTCTTCATACATTTCAGCAAATTTGATGTGATACCTGAATTCATGAATGCAGGAGAAGTTAAAATATCAATTTTACGAAGCTCCTCAACAGAAGAAAAACCAAAAACTCGGAGGAATGCTGGATTAGCTTCGGAAATACTGTAATTAGAATTGATTACCGAAATTCCAATCGGTGATTTATTAATAAGAGCGCGGTATTTGGCCTCATTTATTTGTGAAGTGACCATTGCCTCATCGAGTTCCTGATTTGATTTAATCAAAAGGTCTCTAGCGATACTAAGATTCTTAATTGCCAGTTTTAATTGTCGCGTTTTTGTCTGAACTATTTTACGTAACTCTAATTTATCTGATTCACTCTTTCTCCACATTTTCAAACGTTCTAATGCGTTTTCAACTGAATGGATAAGTAACGATTTAGAAACCGGTTTTTCTATGTAATCATATGCACCTTCATTTATAGCTTTTATTACATCGGTACGTTCCCCTAAACCTGAGACTATAATTACGGGAGTCTCAGGACTATTGTTGTGGATATACTTCAGAACCACAAACCCGTCGCCATCGGGCATCATAAGGTCAGAAATGATAATATCTACGTTGTCAGCCTCAAACGTCACAATACCTTTATTCCCGCTATTTGCAGTCAACACCCTATAATCATATTTTTTCAGGATGCGGACAACAGTTCGAAGCATAGGTTCAACGTCATCAATAACTAGAATGGTGTCGAATATAGGCGGCATGTCTTCCCCCCTCCTTAAAATTTGTAAGATCGCGGGTTAGCCTGCTAAAAAAAAGAAGGCGGCTTCCCGGAATGGGGTCTGCTTTATCAGCGACCTAATGGGTGGACGAAATGATGATTATCCTTCACATATAACAGTCAACCCCAAAAAAAACAAGCACTCTTTTTTGATCCGGATGCCCTGGTGGTTGACAATTTTTAGTGCAAGCAGATCCCCACAGTTGATAAATTTATAAATATGTCGAAGGCTGCATTCAAATCTTAAGCATAATTATCCTTGTCAAAACTATCCTAGGGGGCCAAATACTCCAGGATACAAAAAAAATGACATATACAAGAATTGTTGAGTCCTGCAAAATTAATTTACCAAGGTATAAATTGCCTATGAAATTCCTTTACACGATTCACTAATATTGTTATGAAACTCAGCGGATATAAAAAAAGAACAGTTATAAATAGTGCCTGACCGAAAATGCCAAGCCCCTTGTTAATGTTCATGATATTGAAGAATTTGAAAATAATTGGCAATTATTTAAGTAAGGAATCATTCATAATGACAGAAAATGCTTTAAAAACCATTCTCCCATTAGTTGATAAAAATGATTACCTGTAAACTTACTGGGGATACCGGGAAACCAATAAAAGCGCACATAATACCCAGAGCTTTTTATGAATTGCCTTCCCAAAAAGAAGGTTCTGGTAAATTAGTAGGCAATGGCTCACATATTTTTCCTAAAAAGCTACCCATAGGCATCTATGATTCAACAATAGTAACTCAAAAAGGTGAAAACATTTTTGAAGCATGGGACAATTACGCCACTCAGTTATTACTAAACGATAAAATAGTATTTGATGAAATAAAGAAGCAAGATCAATTAATCGGATGGCAATTAGCTAATTATAATTATTCCCTACTAAAGCTTTTTTCTCTTTCAATTTTATGGCGTGCTCATGCATCGTCTCATAATGTTTTCAAAAAAGTGAAACTTGGACCACATGAAGCAAAAATACGCAAATTATTGTTAACCAATGATGCAGATGTGCCTGATCAATATTCTGTCATTATTTATAAGTGGATTGACGATGGTTTTGGACCAGTTATTATGGACCCATTCCGTGAAAAATATGATGGGGTTAATTTTTATAGATTTTACTGTGGCAGATATATTTTCTTTATTAAAGTAGACTCGCTACGAACAACTGGTGCTTTCCGGTACACACAGCTTACACCAAAGAAAAATTTAATTATAATAGCAAGAAATTTAAAAAACAGTAAAGAATTTCCGCTTATGCAGAAAATTGCTATGGAAAATAGTAGGCATGCTCCATTTAAAAAATAGCTGCATAAATTTTAAAGCCATATCCAAATATATAAATCCATCTTTTTACAATCCCTATAAAATTTAAAGTCATAGAGACACCCAGGTTTATTTTTCAAATGCTCAATGTTTCAAAAGATATTCTTTTGAAATTTGAAAGTCACCACGTAATAAATATATTGCTTCAATCCAGCCCATAGTATATTCACATAGTCTTGTTCTGGGCTGCACATTAATTTGTCATCCGACTCAACCTCAATGGAGATTTTAAAATGGAACCTTTCTATCAGGGCGCATTAGATTCATTATGCGGCGTATATAACATCATCAATGCTGTAAAAAAAACAACGAAGAATATTGATTCAGAAAACCTATTTGCCGAAATCATCAATCACCTGGATAACAAAAAAAATCTAAGTGAAATAATGCTTAAAGGTATCAACAGGCAAACCCTTTCTGGAATATTCAATGACGTTGTCGGAGATAAAGTAAAAATAAGCTCACCTTTTTGGAGTAAACCTAATACTTCTTTAGACCTATTTTGAAATGCGATGACCAATTTTTTGAATGAAAATGACAAACATGCAATTCTTATTGGTATCGGCGGTCGAAAATGGGATCATTGGTCTGTAGTCAAGTCTATCTCACCAGGCCAAATTCGTTTCTTTGATTCATACGAATTAAAACAATTGAATAATAAATCGTGTACAACAAAAAAATGGACAAAAGCTCGCCCTAATATTATTGTTCCAACAGAAACATATTTCATTTCAGGGTAAAGATCAAACTGATACAAAAACCCAAATTCACCACCTATTTTTTTGTACACCCGTCCAAAGGTAATTCGGGGGATTT
>JAAEMD010000043.1 GCA_024225875.1 bacterium | reverse complement strand
CCGTAAGACCAGTAAAAGAAGGTTGTATAGCTGCTCCAAAGTAAAATGTCCGACACTTAAAGTTTTCAAATGACGTCGTTTATGTACGTTAGTACACTGCACTCAGTCATTTAAACAGACGTTTCAATTTGTACCAGCTATAGATCCGCATTATATTAGTTTCTTTATTGAAAAACCAGGTAACTGATACTCTATTTTGTTTCCTGCCAGTTATTACCAGTACTTATATTGACTGATAGAGGGATACTGAAGTTTACTGCACTTTCCATTTCATCTTTAACTATATCAAATAATGCATTTATTTCAGGTTCCGGCACATCAAAAATAAGTTCATCATGTACCTGTACAATCATTTTTGACTGCATCTTATGTTTTTCAATTTGTGCCTGGATCTTTATCATAGCTATTTTCATAATATCTGCAGCTGTACCCTGAACTCTGGTATTTACTGCAATTCTTTCGGCAAATTGACGTTTATTTTTTAGTGGAGAGTTTATATCAGTTACTGGCCTGATTCTTCCTGACAGGGTTTTTACAAAACCATTGCTTCTGGCAAACTCTACACTTGCTTCCATAAATAATTTTATTTTTGGAAACAGCAGGAAATAATTTTCAATTATTGATTTTGCGTCTTTAGGTGAGATCTTTAAATTTTCAGCTAACCCATAAGGTGATATTCCATAAATTATACCGAAATTTACTGCCTTAGCCTGGTTCCTCTGTTCTCTGGTTATATCTTCTAATCTTGAGTTAAACACTACTGATGCGGTCGATAAATGAATATCTTCGTTATTATTAAATGCCTGTATCATATGATAATCTTTAGACATTTCTGCCATAATACGCAGCTCTATTTGTGAATAATCTGCAGACATAATTACATTTCCTGGTACAGACGGGATAAATGCTTTACGTATTTTGCTGCCATTTTCTGACCTTACAGGTATGTTTTGCAAGTTGGGATTTGATGATGATAAACGGCCTGTGGCAGTAACAGTTTGATTAAAAGATGTATGGACACGATTTGTTAAATCGTTTATTAACAGCGGGATAGCATTTATGTAAGTGCTCTTTAATTTTTCCAGCTCCCTGTATTCCAGCAGAATTTGCGCTATTTTATGTTTTAAAGATAATTTTTCCAGTACAGAAGCATCTGTTGAAAAACCTGTCTTAGTCTTTTTTGTGGCTGGCAGTCCAAGCTTGTTAAATAACACATTTTGTAATTGTTTAGGTGAGCTTAAGTTGAATTCGCAACCAGCCAGTATATAAACTTCTTTTTGCAGTTTCTTCATATCTTTGGAAAATATACTGTTAAGGTGACTGAGATATCCGACATCAAGACATACCCCCTCATATTCCATTTTACCTAATACCAGCTGTAAAGGCATTTCAATATCATAAAACAGTGTATCAAGCTTGTTTTCTTTTACTAATGGCGCCATTAGTAATTTTAAACGAAACGTAAAGTCAGCATCTGCACAGGCATAGTTTTTGGCTGTTTCAAGCTCTACCTGATCAAAAGTAACACATTTTTTCCCTTTGCCAGCAACATCTTCAAAATTCAGAAGGTTAACATTAAAGAAGTGTTTAACCAGTGCTTTTAAACCCAGTGGCTGGCCAGGGTACAATAAATAAGCTGCCAGCATAGTATCAAACTCTATGCCTTTTAAATCTATATGATAGTTTTTAAATACGTTGTATTCATATTTTCCGTTATGAGTAAATTTAGCTATATTAATGTTTTCCAGCACTGGCTTAAGAATTTTCAAGAAAGGGTTGAGTTCAAATTTTATAGCTCTTTTCTTACTGATTGTCTGGGTAAACAGCGGGATTGTATGGTCTGTTTCCTGGTAGTTATTATCAATGAAATCATTTAATGGTATATAGAAAGCTTCTTTTTGCCTTACAGCTATGGCAATGCCCGTAATTTGAGATAAGTGAATATTTTTAGATGTTGTTTCAATATCCAGAGCGAAACCTTTACTCATTTCAGGGATAAGTTCTTTTAATTGAGGGATACTATCAACTATTTTATAATTACAGAAATCTAAATCCTCTTTCTCTCTGACTTCAGCCTCTTCTTTCTCTCTGGTTTCAGTCTTAATGTTTTTTGTTGTATCCATACTTGTTTTTTTACTGAACTTTCTTACCAGGCTGTTAAAATTAAAATCTTTAAGGCATTCAATAATTTTGTTCAAGTTATAATTGTATTTCAGGTTTTCAATTTCTGTGTCTATAGGTATGTTTTTATTTATTGAAGCTAATTTATAAGATATAAAAGCGCTTTTTTTATCATTGATCAGTTTCTGTTTAATAGAGTCTGATTTAATATTTTCCAGGTTATTATATATATTTTCCAGGCTGTGAAACTGTTCAATTAAATTAGTAGCTGTTTTTGCTCCAATACCACTGACGCCTGGTATATTGTCGGAAGAATCTCCCTGTAAGGACTTCAGATCTATTATCTGCTCCGGGGTTAACCTGAATTCATTTTTAACGGTTCCAGGATTATATATAATAATGTCAGATACACCCTTTTTATTCATAACAACAGAAACTTTGTCTGACACCAGCTGAAGGGTGTCCTTATCACCTGAAATAATCAGACTGTGTATATTTCCGGCACTTGCTTTTTCTGCAATAGTTCCTATGATATCATCGGCTTCATATCCGGCCAGCTCAAGGGTTTTGATACCGATTCTGTTAATACTGTCTTTCAGAACAGGCACCTGGCTTTTAAAGTCTTCCGGAGATGGTGGTCTGTTAGCTTTGTAATCAGGAAACATGTTATGTCTGAAGGTAGGTTCTTTAACATCAAAACAGACACAAACATAGTCAGGCTCGAACCTTTCTAAAACGTTTAAGAACATTGATAAAAAACCATATACAGCATTAATAATTTGTCCGTTCGGCATTTTTAATGATAATGGGAACCCATAGAAAGCTCGATAGGCCAGAGAATGTCCATCGATGATTAAACAGGTTGAATTTTTATGTTTGTTCAACATTATCTTAATATATAAGCAGCCATTCCAGGCTTGTAGCTGCTAACTCGATGGCGTCTGATAAATCTTCAATATGTTCAACTATGTTCTCAATAGCTCTAAAATCACCTAACGGTACAGGCTCTGTGTTAGCATGCAGATATAGTGTCTTTAAGCATTCAGATCTGAGATGGTCTATATGGTTCTCTTTTTCTTCTATGGACTTAATTAAGTCCATAACACCTGTTCTATCATCAATATATTTGGAGACCGCTTTTTGAAAATGAATATGTATATCTACCACAGAATGCATTAACTTCTTAAGCGGCTCAATGCATTTATCAGGTAACTTGCCTTCTATTTTATCTAATATTAGAATCCTTTTGGCAGAAGCTATGATTAATTGAGAGATCCCCTCTATACGTTGATACAGTCTTAATAAGTCATATTGTTTTTGCTGGTCGAACTGTGCCTGAATTATTTGTTCGGAAATGCTCTCAAAAATTCTATTTGAATCGAGCATAATAATTTTAATTTTATTATAGTACTCTTCAACTTTAGTGAGGTTATTACAGCACAGGTAATCTACCATTTTTTCTAATAACTCTATTTCTTCTTCATCTATTCTGATGTGTTCCAGTAGAGATTCCATTACAGAATATTCATCCTGTACTTTTAAAAGTCCAAAATACTTGTTTAACATAATAACCTCCTGCTATTTAACTATTATCATCAACAAAAATTATCTTCATTTATCACGATGTTTTATTTCTCCTGCTTTTTCCAGTGCATACTTTGCTAATACCGGGCCTGCAATTTGAAATATTATTGTTGTAGCTGTAATTAAGTTTATAATTAATATACCCAGAGCAGCTCCCTGATCTGAGATTTTACTTAAATCATTTTGAGCTGAGATTGCAAGTCCAATGGCTACACCAGCCTGAGGCAGCAAACATAATCCAAGATATTTTCTTACTGTGGATGGTGATTTTGCCAGTGTACCGCCTATCCATGGTCCAGCAAACTTTCCCAGTGTCCTGAATATAATATAAATTATACCGATAACACCAATTTTCATAAGCATATTTATCTGTAACCTGGTACCTACAAGTACAAAAAACATTATATATATAGCTGGTGTTAATCTATATAAGGCAAGGAAAAAAGATCTGCTTGGGTGTGGCCGCAAATTACTTATTACCAGCCCCATTGCCATGCTGGTTAATATAATTGAACAATGCAGCTTTACTGCCAGACCGACACAAAATAAAACTGCCGCCAGTGTATAAAGCTGTTTTTCATCTTCAAGACTTATTTTTCTGATAATTAAAACAAAAAGAAGGCCAAGTATACATCCCAGCAGTATTGAAATAAAAATTTCGGAGGAAGCTGTTAAAAGCACACTAAAAGTGTTCAGAGCCATATTTTTTACTAAGAAGGTTTTTCCTATATTATAAGCTAAAGCATATATAATAATTGCAAAAGCATCATCGGCACCAACAACCCCGAATAAAGTATTGGTAACAGGACCGCGAGCCCTGTATTCCTGTATAACATTTGTTGTACCACCAGGTGAGGTTGCTGATGCTAATGCTCCGATAATAAGGGATAGAGATAAATCTCCTGTAAATAAATACAGAGCTGTAAAAACAAACAGGAAGGATAAAAAAGCTTCAAAAAAGGTTATCATTATTATTGAAAACCCAACCCTTTTAAGCCTGGCCCATCTCAGTTCTCCACCAATGATAAAGCCGATAATTCCAAGTGCAAGGTTTGATATGATATCAAATTGATACAGGTTTTGAATGCTGTAGATCTTAAAACCTGAAAGCCCGAGGAAGCCTCCCACTAATATATAACCTACAACATGAGGCTGTTTTACAACCTTCATTAATCTACTGCTCATTAGACCGCACAGTATAGTTATTCCAACTATTAAAAGTTTGTTCATATTAAGTGGTGTCCGATATGTATCTTGATATTTTCAATAAGTGATCATTTATTCTTTCAATATGATTGATAATTTCCATAAACTGAATACTTATTCCTGGAGATAGTTTTCTTTTTTTTAGAAGGTCTATATTTTTTTGTCTGATTATATTTTCCATTGCGACTGTAGATTCATAGTGCCTTTCTAAATTTTCAAGTGCAGCTGGATTATTTCCCTGGAATCCAGTGATTAAGTATTGAAACATGTCTTGTAAATTATGGCTCATATATTTAAAGTCATTTATTGACTCTTTATTTAAGTTCTCCTTAAATTCCCGAAGTTTTGTATAGTGAAACAATATACTTGAATTATGATCACCGATTCTTTCAAGGCGTTCAATAATTTGAATTAATACAGTTGCTTCATTTTTTTCCTTTTCTGTAAATAAACTCTGCTCCAGATTTACTATGAAATTGATTATACGATTTTGAAGGCTGTTTAGTATTTCTTCTCTTTCAGTTACTTCATGGACAGCTGCTTTTTTATTTTTATATATTACTTTATAAAGAAACAGGTTCATGTTCTTTGCTATTTCCATCATCCTGACAGTTTCTTTTGATACCTGCTTTAAAGCAATTGAAGGGGTTTTTACCATTCGTTCATCAAGATACTTTACAATTTTCAGAGGTTCTTTTTCTCTGCCAGGAATAATAAAGCCAGCAATTCTTGCCAGATGATCAATAAAAGGAAATAGAATGATAACGTTCATCATATTAAATAAAGTATGGGCATTAGCAATATGTCTAGCAGTATTTTCACCAGAAAAGACACTGCCCGGTGTTAGAAAATCAACTAACTGTAAAAAAACAGGCTGTCCTTTGTATGGTATATATAAAAGCAATAACATATAAAAAGAACTGGCAGTATTAAATACAGCATGTGAAACAGCAACCCTTCTAGCAGTTACATTTGTTCCAATAGCCGCTATCTGAACAGGAATGGCAGTTCCTGTATTTGTTCCCAGAATCAGGCAGAAAGCAGACTGGAAATCCAGAGCCCCTATAGCAGAGAGTGTTATTATCATACCTGTAGCAGCACTACTGCTCTGAATTATGGCAGTAATTACAGCGCCTGCCAGAACTCCAAGTAATGGATATGTACCAAATGTACTCATAAATCTAATAAAGGCAAGATTACCTTTAAAAGGCTTTAAAAAATCACCGATAATTTTTAAGCCAAAGAAAATCATACCTAATCCGATTAATATTTCACCAGCACTTCTTACTTTATTATTTTTTGAGAATAAAAATAGAATAGCTCCTGTACCTATCAAAGGCAGCGCTATATGGCCGGCTTTAAATGCTATAATTTGAGCAGTAATAGTTATTCCGATATTTGTTCCGAAGATAATACTGATACACTGGGTCAAGCCTATTATACCTGCATTTGCAAAACCGATAAGCAATATTGATGTTGCACTGCTACTTTGTAATACAGCTGTTATTAAGGCGCCAGAAATCAGGCCCATAAATTTATTTTTTGTCAGAAAATCAAGCAGTGACTGTAGTTTTTCAGAAGATATTTTTTGTAGATTATTGGATAATAACTTAAGACCATATAAAAAAAGTCCAAGTCCACCAATAACATTAAATGCAATTATTGATAATTTTATTATATTCATTACTTAATCATCAAGAATTATAACACTAATACTGTGCTGTAGCAAAAAGCACTGTAAACTGGCCCACAATAGTGTTGATAAATTAGTTCGAAGTTCGAAGTTATTTAGTTCTAAGTTCTAAGTTCTAAGTTCTAAGTTGTTTAGTTCTAAGTTATTTAGTTCTATGTTCTAAGTTGTTTAGTTCTAAGTTCTAAGTTGTTTAGTTCTAAGTTATTTAGTTCTATGTTCTAAGTTGTTTAGTTCCAGGTTCTAAGTTGTTTAGTTCTAAGTTGTTTAGTTCTATGTTGTTTAGT
>JAAEMD010000042.1 GCA_024225875.1 bacterium | reverse complement strand
TAGATCGCCTGTGAATTTTTTGGTTAATTTGATCGCTGCTCTTTCTGCTTATCAACTTAAACCTAAAAAGCCCGCTATTAAACTGGATTCAGATCAACTTGCTTTAGCTTTTTAAGGTGGGGCTTATCCAAAACTGAGGTTGATTATTAAAGAATGGCTGAATTCTTCCTTCTTTTTATCATATATTTCTTTCAGTTCTGTTTCAAAGAAGAACTCTTTTTCGCCAAAAGCCGGCTTAAGGTCACTTATCCAGTGTGCATTCGGGTCATACTCAGCAAAAAATACTCTTTCCTGCCACTCAGGATTCCTGGCCTGGAGAAATTTTAAAATAAATACTTTTTCGTTATTTAATGTTTCAATTCCCATAACACATATTTTTCCAGGAGAACATGACATGGAAGGGCCTCTTACGGTATGTCCCAGTCCAGATACTTTTTCTCTTGCTTTAATATATATATTATAAGCTTCGGCTAAAGGGACCTCAAAATAATCCTTTGGACCGGTATCTCTGGTTATGAACATATAATAGGGGATGATACCAAGCTTGACCTGAAGCTGCCACATCTCGGCCCAGATATCAGCACTATCATTTATGTTTCTCATAGTTGGTGCCTGGGAACGAATACTTATACCGTACGATTTTATTTTTTTTACAGCTTTAATAGTATCGGGATGTTTTAATTCATTGGGATTAGAAAAGTGAGCCATAACAGTAACATGTTTTTCTGCGCTGGTAATTTTTTCCAGTAGACTGAACAATTTATCTGTATCAGGATCATTTAAGAAAAGCTGGGGATAGAAAGTGAGTGCTTTAGTTCCTATTCTAATATTTTGTATATGACTTAATTCCGGGTTTTCAAGTAATGGAATAATGAACTTCTCCAGTTCGGAGGCCTTCATTGTTAAAGGGTCCCCACCGGTAAAAAGAACATCTGTTACTTCTTTGTGTTGTGTAAGGTAAGAAATCATTCTTTCTGGTGTTCTTTCAGAGAATTTATTTTCGCCACCCCAGAATTGAGGAGCTCTAAAACAATAGCTGCAAAAAGCGAAACAGTTTTGTCCTCTTTCCGGGAAAACAAGTACTGTTTGTTCATATTTATGCTGGATTCCATCGACTATCTCTTCATGATCTTCGAGTTCCAGGACAGGTCTGTTGAATTCCTGGCCGGCAGGGTTAGGATTTTTTGTTAATCTTATTTTATTTATTACTTCAGGTAATTCATTTTCAGGTGTATTTAATATTTGATCCAGTTCCTCTTTACTTAACATTTCAGGCTGAGGAAATATCAAATGAAAAATAGGATCTGTTTTATAATTATCCCAGTTGATAAGGCTTAAAACATGTTCTGTTGCTTTAAAAGGAAATATTCTGGCAACAGCAAGTCGCTCATTCAGCCTGTCATCTTTAATTCCTCTTGCCGTGAAAATATAAGATATATCTTTTCTCGTGTACCATGTTCCTGGTGACTCTTTTAGAGCAGTGCTTTTTTTTTCTTTTAACAAGATACTTCTCCTTAATAAATGTTGGTTAAATGTTTATTACAAAATCTGAATAATTTTACATTAAAAACAGAATAAATCAACTCTTTACAACTTAAAAAGTAATTATTTTGATTTAGAAATTGTAAATAATGTACAACAAATAAAAAAACTAGTGTTTTTTTTGGTTTTTTACACTGTAAAAAAATATATGCTAATTGTTATCTGTAATAACTGAAATTTCCATTTTCTTTATTTTCAGGTAAATGTGAAGGTCACGACGTTCTATTGAATTTTCATACAATATTAGATCTATGGGGTGCCATAGACTGACCCATCCACCTATAAACAGGCCTTCACTAATAAGTTTATTCCAGAAATCGGACAGGGGTTCATACTTTTCAATTAAAGATGATATGAATAAGCACAGCGTAAGAACAATAATTCCCTGAGACAGGGTTTTAATTATTTCAATTATTTGTGAACGATGATCTTTTTTATGTTCTTCGATCTTATAGTTACAGTAGCGGGTTATTGCCTGTTTTACATTTTTTGTAATATCAGGGTCTATTTTTTTGTCAGGGATTATTATTGTTAAATTTGCTTTATAAAATTCATGCCGTTGGAAAATAACTCTTTTTGCTGTAAAGGGTTTATTTCCTGGAACCTGAATAGTTCATCAAGTTCTTGTAAGTGAAGTGAAATTTCAAGATGTTTTTTAGAGGTTGTTCTCATAAGCAATAACTATTATATATCATATCAGCAAGTGAAAACAAAGCATCTGGTACAGGCTTTTATTTTTTCTGGAATATCTGTGATATCCAGTACGGGTTTTGAAGGATATTTTATGGGCTGTGAATAAGATCAAAAGATATTATGTTTTTTTCAGTAACTATTGTTTTTCAGCAGGGGACTGTATCAGGCAGCATATTTTA
>JAAEMD010000041.1 GCA_024225875.1 bacterium | reverse complement strand
TTATTTTGTCCTGTAACCGAGAAACTTGAACAACATTATCACTGGAGTTTAATGCAGGTCGAATATGCCACAGATATTATCTTCAAAGAACAAATAGTCTTAAAAACAATTTATGATGAATTAATTTCAAATGCTATTCATACTGTCAAGCCGGATAACATAGCCACCTTCCTAGGCCGAAAACTAAACGGCAATTATCAACAGGAGGTGGGCAATCGTTATAATGTCCGTCTGGAAGGGAGTTGTATCAAACACAGCATGGGCAATTGCTCAATTAAAATGTACGACAAGTTTCAAAAAATATTAAGAATTGAAACTACAGTCAACGACATATCTTTTTTTCAACACTACCGAACGGTAGAACATCGGGACGGGACAGAAACAAAAAAGAATGCAGCTATAAAAAAGAACATTTACAGCCTCAAACCTTTATTAAAATGTGTCAAAGCGAGTAACAATCGTTATATAGAATTTATTTCAGCCTTCCAGTTAAATACAGACGGACGTAAAAAGCTGGAGCATTTGAGTCAGCCTGTCGAAGATAAAAAAGGTCGAAATTTCAAAGGGTTTAATTTTTTTGATAACAATGACTTGAACCTGATGTTAATTATTGCCAGAGGTGAATTTTTAATAAACGGTTTTCGCAACAAAAACCTTAAAAACCTCTTTGATGGTAAAAGTTCATCACAAATTTCGCGAATGCTCAAAAGGCTCCGCCTGCACAGCCTTATCAAAAAAGCGGGCCGCTGCTATAAATATTATCTAACTGCTCTGGGTAAACAAGTTGTAGCTGCTGCCTTGCTAATCAAGGAACTGTTTCTCATTCCAGCTCTTCAAAAAGCTTAAATATTTAGCTATTGAGAGAATACTTTACTTTCAATGTAATGTGGTAGTATATTGATAGAAGTAATAATGAAAAGTTGAATGCTGATTCATTCTCTTGTAAGCCTTTGTTGATAATGCTTTGCGCAGGTACTTAAAAATATTTCGCCATTTTTAAACACAATTTAACTGATAAGACACTAAATCAT
>JAAEMD010000040.1 GCA_024225875.1 bacterium | reverse complement strand
TCATGTTATGTTCTGGGTTTTATTTCGGTTTGGGTATAACATAAACATTCCATGAGTTTTTTTTCGAAAAACATGGTTAATTAACATTTATACTTTCAATTAGATCGTAAAAAGGATAGAATTTATAGTTAGAATAGTTATATCCTTAATATATATAAATAGAATTAATGTTGAATATAAAAAATAAATACTCTCCGGGGTTGAAAAAATAAATGGAAAAAAGAAGAAAAGGAATAAAAAACGAATTAGTTCAGGCATATAAAAAATATTTGCAGCAGACAAGAGAAGAATCTATTGTTAAAAAAGCTGGATATAATATTGAAAACCCTGCTAGTGATTCACAGAACCTTATAAAAAATAACTTTAACAGGTTAAAAGAAGAGTGTGCCTCTTCAATAGCTGTACTGGAAAGCCAGTATCTGGCTCAGTATGAGCAGTTAACCGAATTAAGAAATGTAGTTGATGTAGAAAAGAATAGAATTCTAAAAAATGAAGCAAAAAAGTGGAGAGAAGCGTTTGAAAAAGAAGTAGAGGTTAAGAGAGAGACATGGCTTAAGGAAGAGGCGGAGTACAAAGCCAGGGAAGAAGAAAGGAAGCGGGTAGAAAAAGTTTATCAGCTGAACCTTGATTTGTGGAAAAGAGATATTGAGAATTTTGAAGCAAAAAAAGCAGGCCTGGAAATGGAGCTGGAGAATAAAAAGAAACAATTTACTGAGTTACTGAGTATCAGGAAAAGAGACTTTGAAGAGGAGATAGAAAGAGAAAGAAATAATCATCAGCAAAAAAAAGATCTGTTCCGAATTGAAAAGAAGGAGTTTGAAGACAAACTCGAATTACAACAAAAAGAGCAGGCAGAAAATAAGCATAAGGTAGAAGAAATAGAACTGGATATTGCACAAAGGGAACAGGCTCTTCAGAAAAGAGAACTTTTAATTGCTAAAAGGGAAGAAGATTTTGCCAGAGAAGAAAAAGTCTTTGTTACACAATCTACAATTAGAAGGCAGCAGGAGCAGGATCGTATTGAAAATGAAAGGCAGAGATTTAAAAAAGGGCTGGAAGAGAAGAGGAAAATGGTAGAAATTGAATTAGAGATCAAAAAACAGAGAATAAAAGAAGAAGAAGAAGTTTTATCACTCAGAGTTGTCGAAATTGAAGATATGAAAGATAAGATAACCTCTTTTCCTTTTGAAATTGAAAAAATGAGAGAAGAAGCTGAAATAAAAGTTGAGAAACAGGCTGAAGCTAAATATAAAAAAGCTCTGGAAGCGCTAAGAAGAAAATGGGAGTCAGAGTTGAAGTTAAGTAAGCAGATGAATCTTCTATTAGAAGCCCAGGTAAAGGATAAAGAGGCTAAACTCAGTGATATACTTGAAAGGTTAAATAAAAGAGAGCTTACTGATGTTGTTGTTAACTCAGTAGATTCCATCAAAAGAAGTTCTGATAGAGATCCATATGGTAAGTTTAGTGGCAAAAAAAGAGCCAGCTCTTTTCCTAAGATTGTAAGGCCTATAAAAGGTTCTTACACAGATAGGTAACAGGCACGAATGCGATATTCTGGTACTAAGTTTAAAATCCATTCCAGGTGAATTTTATCAGGTAGTTTAATATGGACATTTATTTAGCAGATAAGCAGGGGTTTTGTGTTGGCGTTTCAAGAGCCATCGATATTGTCGTTAGAGTTCTTAAGAAGTATGGAGCTCCTGTTTATGTAAGACATCATATTGTTCATAATACATCAGTAATAAAATCGTTTGAGGAGCAGGGTGTAATATTTGTTGAGGATATTTCTGTTTTGCCTGAAGGGTCAATAGTGATTTTTAGTGCCCATGGCGTAGCACCCAGTGTTTATAAGGAAGCAGAATCAAAAAAACTAAGGTATATAGATGCCACCTGCCCGTTAGTAAGAAAAGTACATAAAAAAGCAGACTATTATTCCAGGAAAAAGATAAAAACAATTTTAATCGGCCATAAAGGTCATCAGGAAATTATAGGAACCTCCGGCTATATAGAAGATAGTTTATTAAATATAGTAGAAAATGAACATGATATTGATAGATTAAATATAGATGCAAATGAAATAATCGGGTGTTTAACTCAGACAACACTTTCAGTAGCAGAGACTTCAGGATTAATTACTAAAATAAAAAATAAATTTGCCAGTATGCTTGAATCTGATGGTATTTGTTTTGCGACACAGCATAGACAGGACGCTGTTATTGAACTTGCTGGTTTTTGTGATATCATCATTATTTGCGGTTCACCCAGCAGTTCAAATAGTAACAGGCTGCTGGAAACAGCAAAAAGTATGAATAAAAAAAGTTATATTATTGATGTTGCTGATGAACTGAATATGAAGTGGCTTCAAGGTGTAAAGACAGCAGGGATCAGTTCTGGAGCGTCAGTACCTTTTTATATAGTAGAAGATGTTATTAACAAAATTAAAAGTGTTTATTCTGTAACAATACATAGAAAAAAAGAGGAAGAAAAGAAAAAGGTATTTGATATGCCTGATATATAGTTTTTTTAAAAAAAGTCTGAGTTTCTAAGGATTGATGTTATGGATACTGGTATTGAAGAAGGATGTAATTTAAGACTGGATTTTAATAAGCTGGAAAAAGCTTCAAAATGTGGTCGCTTAGTTCCTGTAGTGGTACAGGATACTAAAACTAAAGATGTTATTTTAATAGCCTATGTTAATGAAGAAGCTTTTGAGTACTCTTTGTCTCATAAGGTTGCAGCTTTCTGGAGTACCTCTAGAAATGAGCTGTGGGTTAAAGGTAAAACATCAGGAGATTATTTGGAAATAGAAGACATACGTATAAACTGTGAACAGAATTCGCTTTTATTCATAGTACGTTTATTAGGAAAAGGGTCCTGTCATACCAGAGATAAGTATGGTAATCCAAGGCAGGGATGTTTTTACAGGCGTATAATTGACGGCAGTCTTGAAATGATTGCCTGATTTATCTTAAGTTGAGATTAATTAACTTGAACAAAAAAATATGTATACTTATTTTATTTTTATCTATGCTGCTGAAGAAAAAACGTTTTTGACAGGCTGTTTTTATCGGAATGAAGCAGGTTATGGAGCTGTAAGTGGGAAAAGAGCAGGGTTTCCTGGCCGCAGTTTTGAAATCCAGACTGTAAATCCAGGCCCGTCATATCAAAAATATAACATGGTTCTTCTATTTAAATGAGTAAATATTTTCTGATTTTTGTTTTGATATTAGTTTGCTGTAATAATTGTTCTGCTAATAGTCAGACAGGCATTCTCTGGTCAGGTGGTCGGGATACCAGGAAAGTTGCCTTA
This sequence comes from bacterium, assembly GCA_024225875.1. Lineage (GTDB taxonomy): Bacteria > Margulisbacteria > Marinamargulisbacteria > JAAEMD01 > JAAEMD01 > JAAEMD01. The sequence goes on along the minus strand of JAAEMD010000040.1, from coordinate 6,483 downwards.
ACTTTTGATGATGGCCCTAAACATAAATATACAAATCTGATACTGGATATTTTAAAAGAACTGTCTGTTAAAGCAACTTTTTTTGTTGTAGGTAAAGAGTGTGGTATGAATCCGGATCTTGTGTACAGGATCTATGCGGAAAATCATGAACTGGGCAATCATACATACTCTCATTATCGTCTGGATACTTTATCAAGAGAGAAAATTGAAACAGAAATTTTAAGTACCAGTGAGATAATAAAATCCATTACTGGCAGGGAAGTAACTTGTTTTCGTCCGCCTGGAGGTAAATATAATAAGTATGTCTTAAAAGTTTTAAATAAGCATAAAATAAAAATGATTATGTGGGATGTTAATGCCAATGATTATGTTCACAGTTCGCCTTTTTATGGTATTGGAGGTGAGAACCCTGCAAAGAAAGTTTATGACAGAATAGTATCAGGAGTTAGAAATGGCAGCATAATTCTTATGCATAATGGCGGCAATGAATCAATTAAGGCTTTGCCTGATATCATTCGGAAATTAAGAAGTGATGGTTATGAATTTATTACTTTGTCAGAAATGATGCCTTGATTACTTTTATATGGATTCAGGGTACTTATATCCAGGTTTTTATGGAATAAATTCAGATATCTAAAACAGAACAGCCGGATGAGCAGGTAAGAAAGGGAGGCAGTAAACCAGTCAGATATATTGAATATTTATGGAAGCAAGTGGTTCAAAAGTAAAAACAAAGATATAGTATTAACCGTGGTCTGTATATGCTAAAGTAGAAAGTACGATTTTTTTCAGGAGGAGGAAAAGTACTGCGGAAGAGTATATTTGCTTTTTAGTACTTTATTAATATAAAAGATGAAAACCAGAAAATTAAGCAGCTTTATAAAACAAAATAAGATAAGAACTTTTTTATTAGATGCCTGCGGAGTTCTATATAATGATGGTGGTTTTTTTCCAGGTGTATCAGAGTCGGTATCAAGGCTTTTAAAATATGGTGAAGTTTTTGTTGTAACTAATAATACTACAAACAATATAGATCAAATTGAAGAGAAACTTTTACAAAATGGAGTAGAAATAGATAAAAATAATATTATTTCTTCAGGTATAGGTTTGAAAGAAGATCCGCATATAAACAGTTTAGTAAAAAATAAAGCCGTGTACCATTTTGGTAGAAATGGAGCTGAATATTATCTTACTAAAGCAGGAAGTAAAAAGATAGTTAGTGACCTTTATGAAGCAGAGGTACTGGTTATGTCATCCAACCTGGTTAATAATACAGTAGAGGAAATAGAAATAATAAAGGAAAAGATCAGCAGCCGGCCGGATATCCCTGTTATCTGCTGTAACCCGGACCAGTATATTTTGAGCTGTACAGGATCTAAAAAACCGGTTATAGGCTATTATGCCGGCATATTATCACAGAAAGTCAGAAACCCTTTTTACTGGATAGGAAAACCGCATAAAAACTTCTCTGAAGTTGTTGGTCGTATTTTAGAGAATAGAAACATTGAACTTGATAAAAGAGTTTGTTTTTTTGATGACAACCTGGAAAATATTATTAATATGAAGTCTTGTCTTGGTATAAGCGGATGTTGCGTAACAGAAACCGGGTTGTCTTATGAAAGAGAGATAAAAGATTTTGAGGTTGTTGACTATTTTGTACCCAGGTTAGTAGTGGATTGATTTTCCTGGGCTTTTTTTACAAAAATTTCTAACTGTAAAATCCGCCTTTTGTAAATATCTTTTACAATAATATCTATATTCTTATAGGCTATTTTTTCGTTTTTAGAGGGAAATTTTCCCAGCTCACTAAGTACGAAGCCTCCTAGTGTGTCATAGTCTTCGTCTTCCGGGAAACTGCAGTTTAATTTTTCACCTAATGAATTAATATTTATGCTGGCCTCTACCAGATAGTGGCCATTTTTAAGCTCAATAAACTCCGGCTTCTCATCCTTGTCATACTCATCCTGGATTTCTCCTACGATTTCTTCTATGATATCTTCAAGTGTGACTAAACCGGACATCCCTCCATATTCATCAACTACAATAGCAATATGAATTTTTGCTTTTTTCATCTGGTGCAGCAGATCTTCAATGTTTGCTGTTTCCGGTATAAAAACAGCTTTCCTCATAAATATTGATATTTCGGACGGCAGATTTTTATCATGAACACCAAGCAGATCTTTAGCATAGGCAATACCTAAAATATTATCAATTTTTTCTTCAAACACAGGTATCCTGGAATGACCTTTGTCCTGTATGAGCTGTATAGCTTCTGATACTGAGCTTTTAACGTCTATACAGACAGTATCTGTTCGTGGTGTCATAATTTCTCTTACTATGGTTTCTGAAAATTCAAAAATACTGTGTATCATTTCCTTTTCTTCTTTTTCCAGGATACCTTCTTCTTCGCCAATCTTTACGATTGTTTTAATTTCTTCAGCTGTTAATATTTTGCCCACTTCTGTTGATGAAAGGCCCAGTAACCTTGATATCCCTTTTGAAAGGTACGTAAAAAAGATTATAACGGGATGTAATATGACAAGCAGGGCGTAGATAGGCTTTGATATAATCAGGCCTAGTTTTTCAGGTTTTTTGATAGCAATAGTTTTAGGTGTTATTTCTCCAAAGGTTAAAATAATAAAAGTGGTTATTCCTGTTACAATGGACATGCTGGTTGCAAAGTTTGTAATTCCTATCGATTCCAGGAAGTCAAGAATCATAGATGTGGCTAAGGCTGAAGCGCCAACATTTGTAATGTTATTGCCAATTAAAATAGCAGTTATAAGTTTCTTGGGATTTTGTAGTATAAGGTGTAGTTGTTTTGATCCCTTTACCTTTTGCTCTAATAAGTTTCGTAACTTTAGTCTGCTGATAGCAGTAAAAGCAGTTTCAGCGCTTGAAAAAAAGGCTGATATTAATATAAAAGCAGCAAATGAAGCTAACTTTAGCCACAATACATTTGTCAAATTACTAGCTCCCTCCAGTAAACAGGTTAACTAATCTGTCAAAGAAAATCAAATAACCTACGATCAATGAGTTTAGTGCGCAAAGTAGAACAGCGCCTGCAGCAATATCTTTGGCCAGCATAGCACGGTACTTTTTCTTTTTTGTTACAAGATCAATAGAAATTTCAACAGAAGTATTAATTGTTTCTACGATAAGCACTAACGATATTGTGAAAATAAGTATTAACCACTCAAATCTTGATATTTCCAGAAAGAAAGCCAGACCGATAGCCATTAAGGCTATAATTGAGTGTAATATCATTGAACGTTCTGTGTAAAATGTAAATTTAAGGCCATTTACAGCACATATCAGGCTTGTTATGAATGAAAAATTTTTATATGGTTTATCTTTAAGATGTTTGGATAGTAACAATAATCTGTTTTGCTCTAATTCCATAGAGGCCCTGTCTTTTTCAGAGTAGTCCTCATATCCAGCAAGGTGTAGTATTCCATGAACTATCAGTAATTTAATTTCATCGTCCAGGGTGTTTTTATATTCTTTTGCATTCTTTTTTGCCTGTTCTACACAGATGTATACGTCACCGATAATATTATCCTGGTCCCCCAGATTAAAAGAAATGATATCTGTAGAGTAAGATTTGTTAAGGTGTTCTTTATTTAGATTAATGATAGTATCTTTTTTAACAAAATTAAAATCAAAAAAACCACTTTCAATTTGTTTTAGAGTCAGGATTTTTTTTATGAATTTCCTGATAGTAAAATTGAACCTTACTTTAGTGTCATTATTTATATTTACAGTAAGTTTATTTTGATGATTGTTCAGGCTATTTTTTTCCATTTGTCTTTGATTTTTCAATGATATTTTTAAGCTCCTCCTCATAGTCAAGTCTACTATGAAAGATACCCTTAAAAACACTCAGGAAACTTTTTTTTATATTATGAATTTCTTTAAGTGTTAGAGGGCATATATCTAACTGGCCGTCGTCAATTTTTTCTTTAAAAATTCTATTTATTAAGTTTTCTATTTTGGCAGGTGTTGGTTTTTCCATGGATTTTGCTGCTGCTTCAATAGAATCTGCCAGCATTACTATTCCAGACTCTTTAAAGCTCGGTTTTGATCCGGAATAGCGGAATTCTTCTTTTGTTGATTCTGTGTTTTTAACTTCTTCAGTATGGATAACCTGTTTATAGAAGAAAGATACAAGAGTTGTTCCATGGTGTTCGTTAATAAACTGTTTGATAATATCCGGCAGTTTATGTTTACTGGCCAGTTCAAGGCCGTCTTTGACATGGGAAAAAATTATCTTTTTACTCATTCTGGGAGAAAGCGTTTCATGCGGGTTTTCTCCTGATAGCTGATTTTCTGAAAAAAATACAGGCCTTTTTATTTTGCCAATATCATGAAAATAAGCTCCAACACGAGCAATAATCGGGTTAGCATTTATTGATTCTGCGGCAGTTTCTGCTAGATTAGCAACCATCAGGCTGTGCTGATATGTTCCTGGCGCAGCCAGTAAAACATGTTTTAGTAAAGGGTGGTTTAAATTTGAAAACTCTAACAGCTTTTGAGGGGTTATAATTTTAAAAAGGCTTTCACAATAGGGAAGTACTGCTAAAGCGATCATGGCAGAAACAATTCCGTTCAGGAATGCTAATCCCATGTTTGCCATAAACCACCATGGGTCATTTACTTCTTGAAATAAACCTGTTGTAAGTACCATCAGGACATTAAATAAACCTGCTATATTTCCTGCAAAAATCATATTGGAGTTCGTATATTTTTTATATGAGGCAAAAGTTGCTACACAGTTGGCAAAAAACAAATAAAGGAAAAGAAAAAGGTCTGCTTTGTACATTATTGCAACGAAAACACTGATCAGAGCGCCGCATAACATAGCTATACCTGGTGCAACCATTATAGAAAGTAACATGGCTGCCATTGGTATGGGTATAATAAATTGAAAGGAAAATTTGCCTGGAAAAAAGTTTATTAACTGAAATAACCTTGCTAAGGCAACAACTAATAAAATTATAAAATAAGTTAAAATAAAATATTTTTTATCAACATAAAGTTTGAAATTAAAATAATAAACGAAACGCTCAAGAAGTAGAAAAAGAAGGAATGTTGTTAATGATATGCCTGCTAACTTAAAAACATTAGCTTTGACACCATATATATTAAGAGCTTTTAATATTTCTATATGCCGTTTAGTAACTTTTTCTCCTTTATATATAATTGGCTGACCCTCTTTTAAGATTGTTGTTAAAGGTTTTATGGAGTCTCTGGCTTCTTTGGCAGCAGCTTTTGTTTTAGCTTGATTGAGGACCATGTTAGGTCTGATGAAATTAATAATTATATTAAAAAGAATATCCTTTAAATCCTTGTTAAGATCTAGAAAAGTTGTGTTTTTTTTAAAAAGTTCTTTTATATTTTTTGAGTCAATTTTACTTAAACCTGTCATAAGGATTTTTTTGTTGATATCTATAGTTACATACTCAATAGAAGACAGGGCAGACTTATCTAAAGATGTCAGGTAATATAATTTTTTTGCTGGAATGAAATTAAGTTTAGCCGGCTTTTTGTATTCAGGTGTATTTTTGTTTTTTTCTTTATAGTCTTTTACGCAGGTAAAAAAGGCTATTATATTTGACTGGATAGATTTGTTAATGTTTTCATCAATTGTAAATACAGGCTTAATCAAAGCAACCCTGTTATTTTGCAGTTCTTCTGTTTTTCTGCTGTCTTCTTCTGTTTTAAATTCGATAAATCGATGAGAAACTATAGTGTCCTCTGCAATATCATTGATTTTTAAAGCTATGCTGTATGGAATGTAAGGTGAAAATACAATCAGTGTTATACAGATTAAACCTGTAACTGACAGGAAAGTATAAACAGCTTTAAGGGGAAATTTTTTAAGTGATGTTAATCCAGTGAACATTATTAAATCTTTTGAACCACGTTATTTGTCTCTTTGCAAATTGCCTTGTTTTCAACTTTATTAATTCTATCATTTCTTGTTTCTCAATGCTACCTGTTAAATAACTGGCAGCTTCTTTATAACCCAGTGCTTCAAATGCCTGCAGTTTTTGATGGTAGCCCATATCCAGTAACTGTCTTACTTCATCTATTAAGCCGGTATCTATCATTTGATCTACTCTGTTATTTATTCTTTGATAGACTAGCTCTCTTGGTGCTGTTAATCCAATAATTTTTGTGTCTTTTCTTGCTGCATCACTTTTCTTTCTAAAAGAAGAAGGCGGTATTTTAGTGTGCTCATATATTTCCAGGGCTCTTATCACTCTTTTATTGTTGTTGGGGTCTATAATTCTGGCTGATGCCGGGTCAATTATATTTAAACGTTCCCACATTTTTACTGGCCCGTACTTTTCCGATTCTTTCAATAAGTGTGATTTTATAGCTGTATTAGTTGTATCATCAGTAAATGTATAGTTATATAAAAAAGCATTTATATAAAAGCCAGTTCCTCCACAAATAATTATATTTTTATTTTTTTTT
>JAAEMD010000039.1 GCA_024225875.1 bacterium | reverse complement strand
TCATGTTATGTTCTGGGTTTTATTTCGGTTTGGGTATATAATCTTTAATTTTCAAAAAAAGGAAATGCCATAATGAACTTAATTATTCAAATTCAATATTAGTTTTCGAAGAATACTGTTTTTGCATTGCAGAAATAAAATTACTTTGCTTATCTTCTGTCCAGTTTCCTGAATAAACCGTTATACGACTAAGCCTGGGGAATACTTCCTTAAATAATTTGCAATTTTTTGTCGAGAAATCCAGACTGTCCGTCATAAAAATCTCCAAGAAAACATTATTAACCAATATTTCTTTACAGAAATGAAATTCAACTGCATATTTATAGAGTCCATTCTTATCAGACTTATAAATCTCTACAATCTCTTGATTTTTTTTATTTTCATTATGTGAATCAATACTCAATTCTCTCTCTGAGACTTGTGATATAATGGTAGATATTGTCGATACATATTTAACATCTAAATTAGAAAAATTTATGATCAGACCATCTGCTGCGGCATCTAAATATTTAACAGCATCACAATTTTTTTTACTAAGCTGATTCAAGATATAGCTATTATTATAAAGGTTCTGTTCAAAAATAGTGCATTTATCTGCAAACAGTACAGTATCATATAATAAATACTCATCCTCATTAGGAAAACTGGAGAGCCAGGAAGTATAAACTGTTTTGCTGGTATCAGGAAGTGTCCATTGAATCAATTGACCGTTATCGGATGCAAAACCTTTTGCTGTGCTTAAATTAGTAGTCAGTGAAAGTGGCCCTGTTAGATTAAAGGTTCCGGGTGCTATATACAGCGTTCTGTCATCTAAGCCAGTATAGAATTTATTTTTAAATTCACTCCCGTTTATATTATCAGCCAATAGTTCTTTAAACGTCTTACCCTTTAAACAAGCTGCCAGTAAATTTTGAAACCAGTGATAATGCTTGGAATAAAGGTTTACAGCTTTAACCCTGTCTTCATAAGAGTCGCAGAATCTATAGGCTTTTTTTGCTTCACTTTGATATTTGTCATAATCCGTATATATTTTTAATGCTAAAATTTCAGGTACCTTAAGCTTCCATATCTTTTTATTTATCTCCCTGCAAAAGATAGCGAGGTTATCATCCTCAGGGCGTTGATATCCTCCCTCTTTTTCCTTCTGGACATTGTCCAGCTTAAGCCTGCGCGCCATATATAGTTGATCTATCAGGTTACTAGACACTACTATATTTTTTAATGGTTCTCTCTTCTTTATTTTCTTTGCAAAAACCTTTCTCCAAAGATCGCTCCATTCACTAGGAGAGATAAATTGTAATACCTCTTCTTTCATATTTTCAAAATATGCTTTGACAAGTAGAAACTTATGTTTTTTTGCGTATTGTTTTTGCTCCTGTTTAGCCTCTTTATGGTATACGAGCATAGAAGGATCAATACCATATATTCCAAGACTATAGTATTTATACTGACTTAATCCATAAGATAAATATGCTTTACACTCAGATATAGTCTGCTTTAATTCTACTGCCTGATAGTTTTCATCAAAAGCATTATTATTTTTATACAGTCCTCCAGCATCCGTATGCCTGCAGGAAACTATTTTTTTTCTTAAACTGCTCATAAACCTTACCCCCTGAACATTAATTGAATACACGTTAATTGTGTTAAATCATCATAAAAAAAATTTTTGCATTAAAAATTCACATGTATTTTTCGTTTAATTTTGTGAATTATTGCAGTAAATTGAAGAGAATACCTGGTAAACAACGGTTGTGTATCATTCTTTCTGTAAAATTGGATTGTTAAAAAAAGGTTTAGTTAAAAACCTGTAAAAGTTTAAAAACTGAAACGAAAGGATCGGTCAAGAACGGCGAGGTCGCCATCGGAACGATGGTTTATTCTTGACGGATACTGAAGTGGAAGTTACTA
>JAAEMD010000038.1 GCA_024225875.1 bacterium | reverse complement strand
TCATGTTATGTTCTGGGTTTTATTTCGGTTTGGGTATATCCTCCTGAGAAAGTATAATATATATATATTATAGACTATTATTTTTTAATGTCATTATTATAGAATGATGTCTGGTATATAAACTCAGTAAGCGTTTTTTTTATTTGAAGTTTATTAATACCAGCCATAGCCTGATTCAGGTATTTTATTTTTTCTTTTTCAGCAAACTCAATAGTATTTGTTGCTTTATAAGAAGCATATATCCTGGCAATATCGTCTTCTGTTTTTTCTTTTTTATCCATAATTTCCTGGATCTCTTTTTTTCTGGCCTGATCTGATTTGTTGTATGTATGCCAGATAAGAAGTGTTGCTTTGCCGGCCCTGATATCTGCATGCTGATCTTTTCCGGGTTTAATATTACAGGGCAGGGTATTTAATATATCATCATTGATTTGAAAAGCAATTCCCAGATTTTTGCCAGCTTCCCTTAATGTATTTAATTCAAGTTTGTCTTTGACTCCGGCGAAATCTGCGGCTATTAATAACGGGGCAGTGAAACTATATTCGCTGGTTTTCAAATTCATAACTTCAATAATCCTTGACTTATCTATACCTGATAGTTGAGAGTTGGCAATTAATAATTCATTTACTTCTCCAACTCCTGTATAAATTGCAGAACCAAGTAATATTTCCAGTACATTAAGTACTGTTGATGGATGCGGAGAGGTCTTTAAAAAGGACTTGATTGCATATGTATATATAATATCTCCCAAAACAAGAGCAATACTTTTTCCTGTTTCATGACTGTTTTTTATAGAGCGTAATTTATTATGCAGGCTTTCTTTACCTCTACGGATTTTTGCTTCATCAATAATATCATCATGAATCAAAATAAAGCACTGACACAGCTCCAGTACTGCTGCTGCTTTATATATATTTTGATCCAGTACTTTATTGTCAGCTTTACAATATGCTGAATAAGCATTAATAAATAGCAGCGAACGTAATCGTTTTGCCTCTCTTAAACAATATTCTTTAATAGACTTAATAATAAGTGGTGAGTTTGTTGATAGTGAATACTCTCTGTCAAAATCATTGATTAGTAATAACAGCGCTTCATTGACAGCTGCTTTTTGTGCATTTATTTTATCAAACATTAATGATCATAGATAATGATAGAAGTAAAGAAAATATCATATATATCATGGCTGTATTTTCTACTATATTTGATTTAGCAGGTTTATTATGGTCATATTTTATGAAATGTGTTTTTTTTAAGTTAATAATTACAGGTATAATGGTAAAAAATACAATCAAAGACCATATGTTAATAATATTTGAATATATATAAAAAACTATTAAGGCAAAGCTTATAAATATTAACAATAAGTATAAAAAAGCAGCAAACCTTACTCCAGTCAGGGTAGCAATAGTCATTATACCAGCATTTTTATCATCATAAATATCACGTAAATTATTAGCACTTAAAATAGAGGTTGTTAATAAACCAGCAGGAATTGAAAGCAGTAAAATACTTGTATCATAGCTGGTTGCAAGCACATAGTGTATACCGATAAAAAGTAAGGGTCCCATCAATATAAAAACACAGATTTCACCCAGGGCGTTATATTTGAAGGCAAAAGGTTTACCGGTATAAAGGTATCCACCTGTGCCGCCTGCCAGAACCAGGAAAAAAACAGGGACAGGGTATAAGTAAGAGTAGTAGGCGCCTGTTATAACAGCAATAAAATAAGCTGCATAAATTCCGATTTTTAATTCTTTTATTGTTAAAAGTTTATCTACCAGTACTCTACTTGAGCCACTTGTTTCTGTTGTATCAATGCCATTTATATAATCAAAATAATCATTAACTAAGTTTACACCTGAATGTAAAGCAACCAGGCCCAGTACTATAAGAGAGACATCTTTAATTAGAATCGGCTTTCCCTGTCTGTATAAAAATGCACAGGTAATTAAAACCGGCATCAGAGAGGTTGGGAACGAATAGCATCTTAATGACTGAATCCATATACTAAATTTGCTTTTCATAGAATAAATTATATGGTTTTATTATACAATAATCTACATATGATTATTGATATAGCTGTTCCCAAATAAAATGTCCGACAGTAAAGTTTTCAAATGACTTCGTTGATATACGTCAGTACACTGCACTCGGTCATTTAAACGGACACTTAAATTTGTACCAGCTATAGCAGAATATAAAAGGCCGGAATTCATATGAAAATAATTATTACAGGCTGTGGCTTCTCTGGAATTAATGCTCTTAAAGTCCTTGGCAGATTTTCAGAGTGTCAGATAACAGTTATCGATAAACGCAAAGATTTTATTTTTCTGCCGTTATTACCTGATGTTATAAGCAGCAGGATCAGAAAAGAAAGCGTTACTTATCCAATAAATAAAATTGCTGATAAATATAAAGCTGTATTTATTAATCAGGCAGTAAAAAATATTAATGCTGCCAGTAATCAGGTGATTCTGGCAGATAACTCAGCGCTAAGCTATGATTACCTGCTTGTTTGTGCAGGATCTGAGACGAATTTCTATAAGTATGAGAATATTAAGGATTCGTTGATAAAGCTTGATGATATTAATGACACAAAAATAATATATGAAGCTGTAACTAATAAAGCCATTAATAATTACCTGATAGCTGGTGGCGGATATACCTCTATTGAACTGGTATCGGCAATGAAAAAACTCCTGACAGTAGAAAAGCTGGATAAGTCACTATATTTAGTTGTAAGGGGCAATACGATTTTAAGAGGTATGCCTGAATGGATTCAAAAATATACTATCGAAAATTTAGTAAAACAGGGTATAAACATAATATATAATACCCGGTTAGAAAGTTTTAATAATAACAAGTCTATATTAACCAGTGGGTCAGTTTATAATGAGTCAGCTGTAATTTGGGCGGCTGGAGTTAAATGTCCTGACCTTATACAGGCAGATTTTTTGAAAAAAGATATTCAAAATAGAGTATATACAGATAAAGATTTAAGTGTAAGCGATAATATTTTTATTGCTGGTGACTGCTCAAAATATATCTATAAAAGTGCTGCTTTAAGAATGGGTGTCAGTTTTTCAATACGTCAGGGTCAAACAGCTGCCAGAAATATAATTAATCGATATAAAAATAAAAAGACTGTAGCTTTTGTACCATTTGATTTTGGCTATATTATACCAGCCAGTAATGAAAAATCCTGTGGAATGGTATTTGTAATAAAGATTAAAGGTAAATTAGCAACATGTCTGCATTATTTCACAGCAGTTTTTTTTTCGTATGCTTCTAATAAAATAAAAGTTTTTTTAGATTTAACCTCAGTTATGGATAAACCAGCCTCAAAAAGGCAGGGTAAGTTGAAAACTGGAGAACAAAACATCTATGTATCAGAAATCACGGCTAGTGTGAATAAAAACAATCCCGACAGGGGTGAAATGTTTGCTTACAACATTACGATTAAATTTGATCCCACCTATTTAGGTGATATGGATATAGATCTGGAGCACATCAGATTCCAGCTGGGACAATCCCTCGAAGTCCTTTCGTTATCAACAAACAGGGAGTTCACTATCATTGATACAAAAAACCAGGCTAAACTACAGATAAAGGCTATATTAAAAACTAATAATCAAGGATCTTATATCATTGGCCCCATTAAAATAATTGCTCAAGAAGCTGTTTTAGAAACCCTCGCTATAGAAATCATAGTTAAATGAGTAAAAGGTATCAGATCCATACTTAAAGAAGATCTCAGTTACAGAAAGGAGAGTTTATGAACCCTTCAATGTATTTTAAGAGTACTATTTTTTAACTGTGTTGCACGTACTGATATATTCATTGATAGCAGATAGTAGAATTTCCGGGGAAAAAGGTTTTTCTATAATCTTTTTTATGCCTAAATAGGAAAAACTTATACCACTGATTTTAGAGATTTTTCCTGTAATCATAATAGCAGGCACGTTTATCTTATGTGATATTAACTTATCCATTAAAGTAATCCCATTTATTCCTTTCAGGTATAAATCTATAACTATCAGGTTGTACTGGTTTTTTGTCATTTTTTTGAAAGCATCCTCCCCTGAATAGGCGGACTCAATTTCAAAAGGAGCATCCATTAAATACAGTTTTATAGCCTGATGGATACTTTTTTCATCATCTACTAATAAAATTCTTTTTTTATCTTTGCTTTCTGTCATACTGGTTCCTGACTTTATAATTATTTAATTACTATAAATTTACTATAGATCTTAATTATACATAAAAACATTAAATCTATTTTAAAGAATAAAATTTAAAAAACTGAATATTACAGGTAATTCTTCTCATTGTAAAACTGTAAAAATTAACTGCTATGGTATTGAGGTAAAATGATGCTTAAATTTACCTTTACTCAAATATTTATTAAGCCAGTACTGAATAGTTGACCGCTAAATAAAACCGTGTATTACAGGGGGAGTGCTTTACTTATTTGCAAAACTGCGTACAACAATCAGTTTTATGATTAAAGGAAAAGTAGAAAGTATGAATATTGATATTGTTATCATATATAAAATAAAAGTAATACTTATGCCTGTATCCATAGCTAAAGCAACAGGTAGCGGTCCCAGAGCTGTGAGTCCGTTACGGAATGTTTGAACAAAGCCCTTTATACTGCCAATATGTTTAGTTCCATAAAGACTGGCAAAAACTACATTAACAATAGGGCTGGCAGCGCCTAAAGCAGCTCCCATTACCGCAAAATAAATATACATTATCCAGGCTGGTCCACCGCAGGCAGTCAATAAAGTACCAAAGGCAATCATTAAAATCATTGTTCCGAAAAGTATAAATGGACCGTGTTTATCGACCAGAGGGCCTGTTATAATTGAGGATACAGCTTTGCAGACCGCATATACCGTTAATCCTGATCCTGCCATAGTGACCGGCCAGTAATTGCCCTGGAAGACAGAGGTTTGATGGAATAGTAATCCTGTCATTACTACAGGAGGTACACAGGATGCTATTATAATAAGATAAAACTTGATATCTCTTAAAGCCTCACTTAATGAAAAGTCATAATCTGTGGTGGTAAGGCCTGGTGTTGTTCTGCCGGTACTAGTGCCGGATTCTAATTTTTCACCTGGCAGGAACCCTGCCTGTTTTTTTGGGGATTTACTTATTAGAAACAATTGTACTGGAAGCATTATAAATAAGGTACTTAATCCCAGTATTAAATATGTTTGTCTCCATCCGAAATTATATAACAATATGAGGGCAATCGAAGGGTATACAGCTTCAGACAAAGGGAAGCCCAGGGTAGTTATTCCCATCGCTTTTCCCCTGTTTTTCTCAAAACTTTTAGCCATCACCGCATTGCCGGTTAACCCGAAAACACCTTGCCCAAACAGCCTTAAAATAAAAAAACCAAAGAACAGTGATGATAAGGATTTGCTGGAGGCTAATAAAAAACAGCCTGCAGCCATACAGGTAGTTATCCCTGTTAATACAGTCTTCAGGCTGTATTTATCGATGAAGCGTCCTGCTGGAGTCAGGAAAAGAGATGCTGTTATTGTTGCAAGAGAATATATGCCGGCAAAACAGCTGTGTGATATACCGATATCCTGGAAAATATATAAAACAAAAAATGAAATAAAGAATGTTTGTCCTGGTGCAGTGAAAAAGATCTGTAAGACACCAAAAATCAGTATACAAGGATATTTTCTTAACAGCTGCCACATGAGAGCAATTATAACAGTTTTATTGAATTTTTTTTAAAATGCAGGCCCAGTTTATTAATATTTTTAATCAATTTCTGATTTTGACAATTACTTTTTATTTCTGAACCCGACAGCTCATATCTGGCGGGGTAGAACTTTCTTAAAGAGTCAAAATACAATCCCCTTTCCCGATCTGGAAGATCAATTATTTTTCTTAAATCAGTATCGTCCTTTTTAATACTGTAAAACTGATCCATTATACTGCTGATATTCTGTATTAAGTTACTTTCTGTAAAGTCGGTATTTATATGTAAAGCTCTTTTATTATCTGATCTTTTTTTGAATAATTCAGGTATGCCAGAGAATTTACAGATAGCCTGATAGATCATTATAGTACCGTTAAGTTTGCCATTAATAGAGTGGCCGGCAATATGAGGGGTGCCTGTATCAACCAGTTTAAGCAGTTCTATGTCTATTTCCGGCTCATTTGCCCAGACATCTATGACAGCTCCTGATAAATGCTTGTTTTTAAGTGCTTTTTTCAGGGCCTGCTCATCAATGATATTTCCCCTGGACGTATTAATAATAATTGCCTTTTTATTTATTTTAGAGATCATTTTTTCATTAAACATGTTTTTTGTCGGGTTGTCCTTTTTATCTGTTAAAGGCACATGTATTGAAATAACATCACAATTTAAAACAGTATCTATTTCAGTAAAATGGAATTTATTGCTCTTTTTGGCAAGTGGAGGATCATAAATTACTACTTTAATACCCAGGGCCTCTGCCTTTTTTATAACCCGGCTGCCAACATTTCCTGCTCCAATGATACCAAGTTTAATATCTGAAATGGAAATTTTATCAATTTTGTTTAGATACAGAAGAGCTGCAATTACATACTCTGCTACTGAGTTTGAGTTGCAGTCAGGTGCACTGGCAAATCCGATATTATTTTTTTTCAAATAAACGGTATCGATATGGTCATAACCTGCTGAAGTTGTTCCGACAAATTTTATACTGCTGTTTTTTAGTAAATTCTCATTTACAGGTGTTACAGAACGTACAATAAGGATATCTTTATTATCTAAATCTTTACTATGAATACTTCTTCCTGGCACACTGACAGTGTTGCCCAGCAGGCTGTAAACTTTATATCCGTCAAAAATATTCTCATCAATTAGTAATTCCATAACCGGCAATAGTGTAACTTCTTTTATAAAGACAGGCTATAGCTGTTCCAAAGTAAAATGTCCGGCACTTAAAATTCTCAAATGACTTCGTTAATGTACACAAGTACACTGCACTCAGGCATTTAAACGGACATTTTACTTTGGAACAGCTATAAGCTCTAAAATAAACATACAATCATTGCGTAAAGTTACTATTTATCAATAGATATGGTCTTAAAAGCAAAAATGGCTGGTAATCTGGCAATAACTTAGAACTTAGAACTAAATAACTTAGAACT
>JAAEMD010000037.1 GCA_024225875.1 bacterium | reverse complement strand
CATCTCATATTTTAGATGGCCATTACACTGACGATTAATGTCAATTTAATGCTAATATATAAATAACATGACGTTTATATAGCGGATTTTTATCAACACTATTGTGAGCCAGTTTGAAACAGATTTATGATTTTTCCTGATCTTCAGCTACCTCTTTACTCTCTTCTTCAGATACAGTTTCTGTTTCTTCTGTATTATTCTCTTCAGTCAAATCCATATCTTCATCAAAATTAATCCTTTGAGCAATAATATCCTGTTCCTGCGATCCATATTCAGGATATATTTTATAAAAACATGGGATCTCCAGAAAACTTTCTCCAAGATTACTGACAAAAGAGTAACGTCGCCAGATATTATCAAAAAATTTAGTCATAACTAAATTTTCATTAGATTTTAATAAAGAAAACATTTTTTCGAATTTAGATAATTTATTTTTCATTATTCTTGATTTTAAGTCATCTTTATTTCCAATTGTATTATTTATATTCCAAACCATTTTTATAACTTCATCCCCACGCAGAAAAATATCAGTTTCTTTAAGCCTTAGTGAAAGTGGTTCAAATACTATAAAATTTTTCAACCTGTTATAGTTATTAGATGTTTCTATCATACTCAATCCCTTTCTACACATATTGCCCATATGTGTTTTTTGATACATGCTGTTTTAATAAAAATAAATTCTACAACACTTTTGCAATATTAAATTTAATTATTATCTACTGATTATATATTATCATAAAATCATGCTCATTTTACTCACTTAAAACCCATACACTCTCAACACAAAATTACATCATTAAAAACATATTATTTCTATGATAGAATAATTTCAAATGAATAGAACACAAAAAAACTATATATCGGAATTTAAAAAATTATTAAATTCATCTTTCATAAAAAAAATCCTTAATACATCACTTGCCGTATTTATTGCATCCATACTTTTTATTATTCTATTTTTATGGAGTATGTGCATGGTCTATATCAAACCTTACGAGTTCGGGATCAAGGAAGTAAAAATCGGGGTTAAAAGAGGTATTCATCCCAAAGTATACACAGCTGGTCTTTACTTTGTTATCCCAAGATTTGAAAAAATTTATAAATTCCCCAGGAACCTGCAGTTATACAGCCTGACTAATACAGCTAAGGATACCAGTGACCATTCTGATAAAGCAGCTCATATCCAGACTTCTGACGGATTCTTTGTTGATGTTGATGTTTCTATCCTGTATAAAATTGCAGACCCTCTAAAAACAATTAAAACACTTGGTACTGGCGAAGCCTTTATTACTGACGGCATTGCTCCTAAAGCTGAGCCCATACTAAAAAATACTCTGGGGCAACTCACCACAGAAGAATTCTATAACCCTCATCTAAGAGTTCAAAAAATGATGCTCGCCAAAGATATTCTTAACAAACAGCTGGCTCAAAAAGGAATTTTTGTCGAAGATGTTCTGATACGCTACTTCAAATACAGTTCCGAAATACAGAAAAGTATTGAAGAGAAAAAACTTAAAGATCAACTGGTATTCAAAAACCAGGCCGAAGCTAAAGCTGCTATGGAAGGAGCTAAACTCTCCAAAACTATTCAGGAAGGCAAAGCTATCTATAATGTAGAACTCGAAAAGGGCAATGCCTATGTTATGAAAAAAAATGCTGAACGGGACCTTTATGTACGTACAAAAAAAGCAGCTGCTGACCTTCTTATAAAAAAAGCAGAAGCTGAAAAAATTAGACTTCGTAACATGGCTCTACAGGGCGCTGGCTCTGAAAACCTGGTCGGACTTAAAATGGCTGAGGTCTTTAATGGCATAGAAGTTATCGTTCTACCTTCTGACGGTAAAAACGGGCTCAACCCTTTTAACCTTAATAAAATTATGAAACTGTTTTAGGACTATATTATGAAAAAAATATCTTTTAATTACCTTTTAAAACCGGCATCGCTTCTCTTACTATCCTCTTGTCTGCTCTTCAATTCTGCCTGCGTTATGTATAATACAGGGCCCAGCGAAGTCGGGGTCAGAACAAAAAAAATATCCTTCTTCGGCAAAAGAGGCGTAGAACAAAAATTCTACCCGCAGGGGGCTACCTACTTCTTCCTGCCTGTAGTTAACGACTGGCACACCTTTAATACCAGACTGCAGAATATTGAAATGACTCTCACTATTGGTAAAGGCGACGTCTATGGAGAAGATGATCTGAGATTCAAAACTATTGACGGTAATGATATCTCCCTGGATGTTATCATCTCTTATAGAATTAAACCGGATAAAACACCTCTTATTCTCGAATATGTCGCTCATAATGACAAAGACCTGCGTTCCAAAATTGTCAGAACCATTGCCAGAAGCAGACCTCGCGATATCTTTGGTGAACTTACTACCGAAGACTTCTACAACTCTGCTCAAAGAGCCGCTAAAGCTGAAAAAGCAAAAAATATCCTGAATAGCATTCTCTTAAAATACGGAATTGTTGTTGAAAGCGTTCTTACCAAGGACTATCGCTTCAATACTGCCTACCAGAAGGCCATTGAAGATAAAAAACTCGCTGACCAGAAAGCAGAGAAAAATAAATCTGCCAATAAAGCTAAACAGGAAGAATATAAAAGAAAGCTCGAAGAAGCCAGGGGCGAAGTTAACAAACTCGTAGCTGCTGCTGACGGGGAATTCCTTCAGGCTAAAATCAAAGCCGATGCTTATTATGAACAACAAAAGAATATCGCTCAAGCTGTTATGCAGGAAGGTAAAGCTGACGCTGAAGGTATGAAAAGAATGAAAAAAGCTCTCGCTGCCAAAGGAGGCACCACTATGGTTAAACTAAAAATTGCCGAAGCTCTTCAAAATAAAAAAATATTCCTCATCCCCTCTGGATCAGGCTCTGATATGAACCTGAAAACCATGGATCTAAATAGATTCCTGCAAATACAGGGGCTTCAAAAAACTAAAAAAATGGTAGAAAAAAACAAATAAAAATAAAACTGTAGAGGCTGAACATATGCACAATTCTTTACCGCCTGGCATAAATATTCTACGAACTTCTATAGACCAGATAAACCAGATTTCAAGTATATTTCAAATAAACTCGCCTGATTACATTTTATTAAAAAATATCATCAAAACAGAAGAGTCACTTAGCAGCTCTTCAGACTTTATAAATTCAAAAAACTGCATCATCTATATCCAGATCCTTATGTTAATGGCTATTTCTATGTATAGTGGAATATTTATCCCCTCAATAAAAACGTTTAGTTCAAAAAATAATAAAGTAACGATCACCTGGGATAACTGTCTGCATGACACATTTAAATTTGGCATACTGGATAAAAATTTTGAAAAATTCATCTTATCTTATAAGAAATTAATTTATCCTGGACAAAACGCAGGAAAAGAACTGGCTTCATCTATAGTAGCCCGCCTTGGCAGAGAGCTTATTTACTATACCATCCAGCTAAAATCAAGCCAGTCAATGCTGGATAAAATAATTACTAAAAAAGAGTCTATGGTAGAAATTTTAAATAATAATCATACAAAGGATAGTTTCTTCATAATCATGTCATGTCTTCCTGTTGAAGAGTTAAATACACTGTTTTTATATGTTCAGCAATTCCTGCCCAACGATTTGACTTTTAAACTTGAAAATCACACCTTCAATATAACACAGCTATTTGAATCGCCAACCCTTGATATGAAATCATTGATGCAAAAAACAATTGTCTATTTTGACATGTATTTTGTGGCAAATGCACCAATCATTCAGGAGATAACCAAGTCAAAAACAACAGTTTTTATGCGTGATCTTATAAAAAAAGATCTGGTTGTAAAAAAGACACAGGAAAATGCCATATCCCTGAAAGAAAACCAGATAAATATACGCTTGAAACTATACGATATATTTATAAAACATATACAAAGCATGCGATAAATATGACTCATAACATAAACCATATAAATAATCTTCAAAATAAAAACAACAATCTGGATTATTATCCTGACAGTGCCCGCTTTGTTATAAAAAATGATAACAGCCAGGAGCTGGAGCTTGTTTTTAAAATAGATAGACAAGTGATACTGGACTGCAAATGGCGGTCAAAAAACTTAAAAGATGCAGAGCCATCCTGCTCTTTCTTATCAGAGTATATTGTGGGATTAACCATAAATGAAGCGCTATTGATAAACAACAGAGTACTGCCAGAGGAGTTAAGTGATTTTGACTGTAGTCCTTTTTTACAAGCTATGCAAAAAGCTCTAATGTTATATAGTAAAAAACCGGCAATATCCTGAAAAACCATTTTTAGCCGGCAAATATTAATTAGACTAAAAGCATCCATTATATATATAATAATCATATTGATAAATGCGCCGTTAGCTCAGTTGGTAGAGCAGTTGACTCTTAATCAATTGGTCGAGAGTTCGAATCCCTCACGGCGCACCACAAACTTAGCCTCAAAACACAAAAAAACTTGACTTTTCCATAAGATAAATATTAAATTGTGGTACAAAAGTGGTACAAATTATTTTTTTTTGTTGAGAGGGGGGAGGCTATGCCTGCACTAATAACCAAAGAAAAATTTATCAAAAAAACAAATCAAAAAGAAAAATTTTTTTATATAGTTGAAAACTATACAGAAATTCAGGACGGTAAAAAAAGATATAAACGCAGAATACTAAAATCTCTCGGTCGCATATCAAAAAGACAGGCAAATATTGAGCTATCAAGGTTTATAGACAATCCAGTAGCAAAATTAGAAAACATCATAACTACAAATATACTGTTTACTGCAGCATTAAAAATAATTGACGATAGTATCAAAAAAACCATTAACATCAATATAAAAGAAAGTACATACGAATCGTTTCAATATGGTGTAAATTTTTGTGAAAAATATTTTTTAAATCATATGTTGAAAGATATCGGATTTATAGAAATTGAAAATTTTAAACAATGGTTGGAAGAAAAAAAACTAAGCGCCAGAAGCAAAAACATTGTTCTCATTCAATTAAGAAAGATATTTAAATATGCTGTTAAGCGACAATGGATCAAATTTATACCACTAATTGAATCAGTGAAAGAATCAAAGTCAAATATTATAGACAGACTTACAAATGAAGAAATAGCCCTTATTTTAGAATGTGACAACCAGAAATTAAAGTTTTACATTAAGTTCATGCTTTTAACTGGGCTTAGACCAGCAGAATTTAAAATACTAAAGTGGAGTCACATCAGTTATGAAGAAAAATATATCCATATCATTTCTGACAATAAATTAAAAAAAGGACGAAAAATACCTCTGGATCAACAATTAGAGAAAACATTAATTGACTGGAAAGAAAGTATTTTTTGTTTTGACGAGTACGTATCCCCATACAGACGACCAGATAGCGTTGTAAAACTTTTAAAAAAACATGGGAAAAAATACGGCATCAATTTAAACTCTTACACGCTTAGAAAAACATTCGCCTCAATAATGGCAGAAAATGGAGTAGATAGAGGAGAGTTGGCCGAGATAATGGGTAATACTATCGCAACTGGTGAAAAGTACTACATAGACGTTCGGCATCAGCACCTAATGAGCGCCATGGAAAAAAGAAAGATGAGATTAAACCCAGGGAAGGAATGAAAAGATGGATTTAGCAATAGCGGAACATGCTAATATAGCCTCTAAAATATACGAGATACGAGGATTAAAAGTTATGCTGGATCGTGACCTTGCTGAACTGTATCAGATTGAAACAAAATACTTAAATAGAATGGTCAGTAGAAACAAAAAACGATTCCCTGAAAAATATATGTTTCAGCTTACAAAAGAAGAGGTTGACTATTTGCGGTGCCAATTTGTCACCGCAAATATATCAACTAAATCAAGAGCGTTACCTTTTGTGTTTACGGAACATGGTCCGCTACAAGCCTCATCCATTTTAAACAGTAATATAGCTATAGAGGTAAACCACAAAATCATAGAAGCTTTTGTAGAACTGAGAAAACAAATAACTATAAGTTCACAATATGAAACATTATTAGAAAAAATAAAGTATATAGAATCCAGGCAAGAAGTGGGCGAATTAAGTCGAAAAACTTGACTATCTTTCCTACGAAAGGAGTATAATGTTAAGTATGGATATAAATTTAAACGATGTTATTGATGTTTTATGCAATACATTTCAAAAGCTAGAAAATACTGTATCAAAACCACAGCGAAAAAAAACTTGCCAAGGACATACTTACGAGTCTAAGGATAAAACAGCCCAAGAAGCAATAATACAAAAATTAGCAAGATATATCACAAGTTTGCAATCAGCAAAAATATTAAATGAAAAGGGATTTTATCAAGAGCAAGGCGCTCTACAAAGAATGATGGATGAATACTCAGAAGATGTGCTATTTCTAGCATATGGAATATTTTTTAATGACGATGGTAAGGGTATCCACAAAGATTATTTAAATAACTTTTTTCAAATTGGCTCTAAGAATAAGAAGCCATGTCAGGGAAAGATTCGTGAATACATCGATTTCAGAGAGTCCTTTCTTGAAAACCTTGTAGAAAAACCGAATGTATCATTACAGGGAGAGCGAATGGACGCTTCTCGAAACCTTAGACGTGCATACTCAGGGTACATTCATGGTGATTCGCCAACGATAATGGAGATGTTTAATGGTAAGTCTTTTAATATTTATGGGGGTGATAAGCAGGGACTAAAGAAAGTAGATGAAGAGGAGATATTAAATTATTATTACCGAGGTGTTACAATCTTTAATGCGGTAAGTACGTCAGTGTTTGGCATTGATGTACCTTCTTTGTTCCGCCTTTGTTCCGCTTTGAGCAGACACTTGGGTCAATTTTAAATACCAACCAGGGTACAATCTGTACCCCCTAAGATTAAAAAAGGATGAGCACAAACTATACATACCCTTTCTCCAAGTTTTCTCCAAATAATTACAGAAAACATTTAAAACTTATGCGGTACTATTTTCCTCAGAAACAAAAGAGAAAGGAATGAAATGATGGATTTAGCAATAGTAGAACACGATAACATAGCCTCTAAAATATATGAGATAAGGGGCATAAAAATAATGGTTGATTCCGACCTTGCGGAGCTATACAACGTAACAACCAAACACCTAAAACGCCAGGTTAAAAACAATTTAGACAGATTCCCCAAGGAGTTTATGTTTGAGTTAACGCAAGAAGAATGCGTCCAAATCTTGAGGTACAAAAAACGTACCTCAAGTTGGGGCGGAGCTAGATATACGCCCTATGCTTTCTCGGAATATGGCATACTGGCTTTGTCGAGTGTTATGAAAAGCAAAATTGCGGTTAATATTAATACAGCTATCATAAAAATATTCGTTTCTTTAAGAAGGCAAATATTTAATAATTCTGATTTCATATCCTTACAAGAACAAGTAAAAAGAATTGAAACAGAACAAGAGCGCTTAGAACTAAACCAAAGAATTGATGCAAAATTATTATCTGATAAAATGACAAAAGTAAGTAGCGAAGTTCGCCAAATGTCAAAAATATTAGATGAGTTTCAAAACGCACACACCATACTAAAAAAATCAGATATGCTTGATGATAATATGAAAGAATTAAATTGATTCAGAGGTGAGATATTAAAAGTTTAAAAACAAAAAGAAAAATAGAGGTATTAGCGCAAGCACTCAGGCTAATCAAAAGAGAAACACTTAATGATTGGCTCATTAAAAAAAATATACCTTCCATTCTTTTTGTACAAGAAAATCCCGACAAATTTAACAATAGCTTTTTTGAAGAGTTAGCCTTTGTTTGTTAGTAAAAAATAAGTTTCTGCTTGATTTTTGCTTCCAGTTAAATGAAAATGAAGCTAAAGAATGTTTGAGGTTCCAGATTGGAGCCTCAAAACGTGGTGGGCGTAGATACTTGCCTTATGTTTATTGAGTGGATTCATAGAAGGAGAATATAAAGTTTATGCGTTACTTAGAATCTATTAATGCTGTTTTAAAAAATCATATCATATTAACGGCGATAGTAGCTATTAGTTCTTCCATAATTACAACTTATTTTACAGACTATCTGCGTCGGCAATCTAACAAAGCCTATCTAAATGACCAGGTGTTTATCAAAACAAAACACAAAATATATGCAGGACTTAATAAACTATTTGGAATCGCCTTTAGTAAACTAGCCACTCTTGGAAGATCGTGTACAAAAGATGAACTGCTAGAATATATTCGATTAAACCCCTCTTTGCAATCTGATGAAATAATCAGTCAATACATAAAGAGTGATGACCCCACTTATAAAGTTAAAATGCTAGAGGCAAAACCCCTACTATCTGAACATGAGAAAAACAAGGCTATTCAATGTGCAGAAAATGCTTTGATTGAGGCTAAGAATTTTTATCTTGAATCAGTTCTATATTGCTCTAAAGAAGTAGATTCACTCGTTAAAGAATTAACTGATTGTTTAAATGATCTTTTGCTGAGAAAAAAGCATCCTGATATCTTGACAAGAGAAAAATATGTAGCTGCAAATGATTCAGCAGAAGAATTGTTAAAATCTCTGGTGGAAACATTAAAAAAAGAATTGCGCTCAGTTAATCACAAAACAATCTAAACTTTAGCTGATTATGTCAACGCAGAACTGAGCAACATGGTAAAGCAAAAATGAGTATAGCTGTTCCAAAATAAAATGTCCGCCACTGAAGTTTTCAAATGACTTCGTTTATGTACGCAAGGACACTGCACTCAGCCATTTAAATGGACATTTCATTTCGGATCGGCTATACTTTTAGATATTAATGGAAATTAATAGGAATAAGAGACGATTTGAAAAATAAGGTTCTAGTATCATGAATGTGATAAGTTCATTAATCCCTGTCTTCACCTTACTTCTTGGTGCATTTTTAACCTATTATTTCAGCATAAAAGAAAAGAAAAAAGAAATGATATTTAAGTTTAAGGAAGAACAATATTCACAACTACTAATAAAACTTCAAGCATTTATAACACATAACAGACAAATAGATGAAAAAAGAGCAGCAGAATTTCTTGAAACACGATATATAAACTGGATCTATGCTTCAGATGATGTAGTGAAATCTATAAATTATTTTCTTGAACTTATAATTGAAAAAAATGAGTCTCCAGACAATGAAGAAAAAGCCATAGGGGCAATCGTAATTGCTATGCGAAAAGATCTTGTTGGTAATACCAAACTAAGCTATAGTGATTTTAGATATATCAATTTAGTACCTCCTGCTCTTAAAGCACCTTTTCGAGGGAATATTTAATTAGCCCCAATATGGTAAGTATTGTGATTCACTTCCAGATAAAGAGCTGCCAAAATATTTTTATTTGGATGAAAGGACCTAGTAGTTAATTTTTCTGTCTCTCTAAAATTTTTTTAGCCAACTGCATCAGAGATTTTTCAATTTTTTTTCGAATCTCAGGTAAAAGTTTCTTGTATTCTTCCTTACTAAGCTTCAAACGTACTTTTTTATCCACACCCCTGCCCCCCAGAAGTTTATTTTTTGCTTTTTTGTGGTATTAACAATACTACAGGGTCTATCAACTGATTTAGTTGTCAAATTTAGATAACGTTAACCAATTTGATTACAGCTATATTGTTTTTTGGGGGGGGAATTTTGATAAAAAAGCTACTCACATACTTAGAAAGGCTTTCTTTGTCATTGTCCGGATTTGCAAAGATACTCGATGTTTCACCGCAATACATTTCTAAGGTCATCAACAGAGAAAGTATACTTAGCGAAGACAAAATCATTCGATCAGTGAGATATTTAGGAAAGAAGCTTAATTTTTCGGATCAGGAATATTTAGATTTTCTCTATCTTTCGCTGATGTACAAATCTAAAAAAACTCGTTTGGAATCAGAATATCTGCGTAGATTT
>JAAEMD010000036.1 GCA_024225875.1 bacterium | reverse complement strand
TTGGCTAATCAGATAGAAAAAAAGGCGGCTTAAGTTTTGTTTATGATGGCTAAATTACACTCTTTTCTTGACGTGACCAAGATAATAACAGTATTATTCTTTTAGACAGGGAACTTAACATTAAGGGGCAATATAACAAAATGAAACAAGTTCCAGGATTTGAACAATATACAAAATCAGAGATTCCAAAACTTTTATCGATTCAGGATTACAAGATTGGAGCTTTTCTCTGTTATGAACTTTTGTTTCCTGGTGTAGCAAAAAAATTAACTGATTTAGGAGCAGATGTGTTATGCGGAATATCATTTAATACGTGGTTAGGCAATACGAACTGGCCTCTTTTACAAATGGCATATGCTCCTTTTAGAGCAATTGAAACTCGAACCCCATTACTTTATCTAAATAATAATGGCCCATCTACTGTGATACTGCCAAGTGGTAAAATAAAATCATATCTATCTCTAAATAAAAAAGGGTATATTCATGCCTGGCTTTAGAAAAAGAAAGATTAGTCTAAGTTTTAATTCATTTAAAAGGTGTCTTAATGTTGATATCAAAATGGTTGAGAAAAAATGAAAACAGGACGAAATGACCACTGCCACTGTGGAAGTGGAAAGAAATATAAAAAATGTTGCCTGGAAAATGACCAGGCGGATAATGCACGTTTGAACAGCCCCCATTACATGGTTTATAACGCCCA
>JAAEMD010000035.1 GCA_024225875.1 bacterium | reverse complement strand
TCTTTTTAAAACATCTAACGCTTTGTTAATAATAAGAAAACTTGCAAATGTAGAAATGATCAATATAACGACCATGATTGAAATTAATGAAATTTTCAGATCTGTTTTTATCTTCTCTAATTTCACCAGGGAAAGACCAATTCTAAATCCACCCCAGTGTTGACCTTTGACGTAAATAGGAGATGAAATATCCCACATGGTAACCCCTGTATCTCTATGATACACCTGTACAAACCCCGGCTCTATATTCTGTGCGGCTTTAATTCCAACAGGATCATCAAAAATTCTTTTAGTCCTGTTCCCAACTTTGTCTTTGTCTTTATCATTAGTAATGGGTTTCTGATATCGGGTATTATGTGTTGGCAAATATCCATTTTTATCAACGGGGACTGCAAATACGATACTGTCATCTATTAAAAATTCATCTATTATTCCTAAAACAGATTTATCCAGGTAAAAATCATATTTTGTATGATATTTTGGGGGATCAAAATTACCAATTTTCTGATAATTTGTATCAAATGCATCTTTGACAGAAAAAACGCCATTATCGACAGCCTCTTCTATTATTTTTCCAATCATTTTCGCTCCAAGCATACTATTCATTTTAACCCGGTTCAAAACCTCTTGTTCGAGGCCTTTACTTTGCTTTTCTATTAGAACATATGTACCTATCACCATTACTATAAGAATCAACATATTGACAAAAAAAGATACTTTCAGGCTCAGCCGGCTTGTAAATAATTTCAGCATATTTTTTCCCTTCAAAGAAAATGATACATTTTATCGTTTAAATAAAACACCACTTTAAATACTAATCATCTCTAAAATAACCTATTCGAATTGCTCCCCAGTGGCGACCATTAATATATATAGGAACAGATAAATCAGCTAAAGATTCTCCAGTATCCCGATTGTATTTTTGAAGCAGGTATTCTTCTGTATTCCTAGCTGCTGCAAGTCCGGTTCGATCATTGAAAAGTCTTTTTGTACGATTGTTTTTCGTATTAAAATCAGCATCATCTGTCAAAAATTGTGAATACTTTGAATTATGAGTGGGCAGATATCCATTCCTATCAACCGCAACCACAAAAATCAGTTTTTTGTCACGTTTCAGGTACTTGTCAAGAATATGAAGCAGATAAATATCTGTAAGACTGTCATACTGAGTATTATACTTCTGAGGATTAGTATTTGGGATAGGAATATAAAACGTATCAAACAATTGATTAGAGGTCAATTGATTCTGACTGATAAGCTTGGTTAGCTGCTTTTTGACTTCATTTCGACATTCCAGTGCGATTTGCTTTACTCTAATATCCAAATCAGTAAGATTTTCTTGTGCGATAGGTTTTTGAATAACAACTATCAGTGAAAATAGAAGACCGATTATAAGTAAGCTAATGTTTTTTAGTATCTTATCTGCTCTCAATGCAATCTCCTAATCTTAGTTATTGAGTTCTAACACTACTAACATTAATAGTTAAATCTACTTAACAAATTTATATCTCAGACTCAGATCAACGCATCTCCAGAACACTTACTATAAACCCCTAACAGTCATAAGCCATGCCTAAATACGAAACACAATGAAGCAAATTCATTTTCTAGTTTTGTAATAAATACTAAATGCATTGTCAAGCCAGAATTTACTATTCTTGAATGACAAAAAGAAGATATATCAATATGTTATTTAACCATATGTAATATTAATTATTAACTCAACTTTCGGGTTTAAAAATTACTGGCTAACTTTCTTTTTTCTAACAAACCAGCACATTGTAGGGCAGTTTCCATAATCACATCGAAAAAAGCCCCTGCTGTTTTTTCACAATAACTGCCAAGGGTTTTTAATCGGTCGCCGGCAAGTGTCATTATTCTGTAAAGTGACTCAACAAAAGAAATATCAGAAACCTCATCGCAGCAGGCATAGAACAACTCTCCAAAGGTTCTATTATCCGTCTTTATTCGATTTTGATACGCCAGAAACATATATCGCATAAAAACAATGCTGGTGTGGGCCACCAGGGCATCATAGTCGCGGCATTGAATTTCTTTGGCCAGTTTCAGATGCTGTTTGGCCATTTTGAAGAATACCTCAATGTCCCAGCGCTTTCCGTAGATTCGGACAATATCTTCATTAGATAGCTCAATGTTTGTGGAGATCAAAGCCAGCCAGTCTTTTTTGCGCCTATCCCTTACAAACACAAGTTTGGCTGGTAATCCTCCCTTTAATGTGACTATGGCACTTGCCAGGATTTTTGCCCGGCCGCGATGTTTTTTAAGTTGTCGGTAGATAGCTTTCAGGTCCATCCGATGAATGGGGTCACATCTTGACGGGCTGTTGCCTAAATCGGATTTAAAGTCTCGATAAAACTTGATTTTGTATCGCTATTTGTTTGGGGTAATTGGATAAATCCAATTTTAACTCCATGTTTTACCAAAATTTTTAAAAATACCGT
>JAAEMD010000034.1 GCA_024225875.1 bacterium | reverse complement strand
ATTGTTTGGCTGCTGGAACATCTATAAATTCTTCCCATAATGGGAAATCATCATCAGGCCCAATTTCACAAAAAGATTTAATTTGAGGCTCAATGATATATCTACAGTATGAACCTATACGCTTGATAGAGAAACTATAACTGTATATTAAAAAATCGAAAAAAATAGCCGCAAATGCAGGAATAATAAAAAGAGATCTGTAAATAGCCGCATCATGGCCTTTTATAATATCAGGAGTAATTACTTTCGTTGCTATTACTCCTATAGCTGCGGTTACAAAAGTAATTTTGAAGCCAATAATCTGTGTTCGTATCTTCTGGCTTTCAACAAGTTCTTTTCGCAATTCGAGTAAAAGACTCCAAAGAATATCTTTTTTAGCTTCAGACAGTTCGGACATAGAACCTCATACAGTTGTTTCCTATTATATACGAATGAACGACGCGCCCTTTAACTTACCAGCTTTTTTAAGAGAATTGTTTAACGTTATTCTGCTTTTATCACTTCCAAGAAAAGCGCCGCATTTTAAAGCAACCCACTGCCCCTTATAATTATGAGAAT
>JAAEMD010000033.1 GCA_024225875.1 bacterium | reverse complement strand
TGTCTCTTCTAACAATACAAACGAACCTGTAACATCGAATAATAATAATAATGTAAAGCCAGGCGCAAAAGATTTAGATGTTGAAAATGTGATGATTACAAAAGAAGACGGTAAAGAATTTGATCAAAATAAATCTTACAGCCTCAATGATGTATTTGCCATGGTTAATAATGATGAGAGTTATGTGAATGAAGACTCATGGATATACATCAATGGACAAACCAACCAGGGACAAACCAGCATGATTCAGATTAAAAATTTAGAAGAGTATCAAAGCTACAAAGAATCATTAGAGAATAGTACTGAACCACAAGAAGATATGAGTAAACAAAGAGATTTAACAAGTAGAAATATTTGCATAGCCCCTGAAGATGCGGAGTACTACGATTATGAAAAACTTTATACCCTCCAGGAAGTATTTGCTATGGTTAATGATACTAAAAGTCATATTGAAGAAGATTCATGGATACTCTTTCAAAAAGAAGAACACGCCATTCAGATTAAAGATTTAGAAGTGTACCAAAGTTTATATGAAAATGACCAGGAACCATTAAAATATATGGTTATAAAGTTGAAATCAGAAGAACTCTTCTCTTTTGAGGAGCTTGCTTTTAAATTGCACATGGGAGAAGTTCGCCCTGATTATAAATGTTTTGGGGATGATTTTTTCGGAACTCTGGCAGACATTCCGGGTCTCGTGGAAGAGGCTTTAAGCTATAATATCTGGTTGATGCCAAATGAAAATTATCACGGTTTGTCGCAAGTAGAAAATTGGAAAGAGATCGCACAGAAGTATTCCAATAATGAAATTAAGCCTGGGACAAAGTTTACGAATAAAAAAACAGGCGAAATCATAGAAATTGAATTAATTCCTGAATTTAAAGATGAGTTAACAGTAGTTATATGCGAGAAGCGTATACAGAAACGTAAACAGAAACTTGATGACGTCAGAACGATTGTTTATAGTAAATTAATTAATAGCTCCAGTAATAATTCTGTAGTGTCGGATGTTGGCAAGGCACATGATCTCATTTTAGAAGCATATGACGGTTTGATGCTGGAAATATTCCATGATGTAATGAAAAAAATCACTGAAGAAAAAGGACCTCCCCCGGTTAAATTTCAGTGTGTTGCTGCTGGATCTTATGCTAGAAATGAACTGAGTACACATTCGGATATCGATGCTATGGTTTTAATACAGGAAAACAAAGATGCTAATAAAGATTACTTCAATCGATTTAATGAACTTTTTAAAGAAAGGGTTTCTGAACTGGGTGAGCTCTTCAGTAAAGATGCCCCCGGCTTTCGAATTTGTCCGATATTCAATTTTAGTAAAATTGGTACGCCGGCAGAGGCCTTTTTAGCAGTGACCAATTATGAAAAACTTCCTGAAAATTCCCTGCTTCGTAATGTGCATGTCCTTAATGGTATCCGAGACCTTCGTCCATTATTTGGCTATCCAGATAATAACACACCGAATTTAGTCAGAGAATTTCAAGAACTGTTCGCTGCTGAATATCAAACAATCGGACCTGAACACGGCATGGATCTGTTAAAGTTAGCGGATGAACAACTAAAGATTGAACTGCACAATACTACAGACATAAAAAAAAGTTGTTATAGATCAATGCAATATTTTGTACAGGGGCTGGCTCTATATTTCCAGGTTGATCTTAGTATTCTGGAAGGGACCAGGCGGATAGATGTTCTAATAGAAAAAAGTGTGGTCTCTGAGAACTATGGCAGGAAACTGAAACTACTTATATCCCATATCGGACGTATACGCATATTACTACAGTGCGAAGCTGGGAAAGATACTTCTACGATTTCAGAAAAATGGCAAAAGGATCCTGATCTTCAAAAAATATTTTTTCTTATGCCGCATATTTATCAAAATATTGACGCATTTATCGGAGGTAACCATGAAGTTTTTAATCCAAAAGGTTCTTTATCTGTAAATTTTAACTGGGAATAAATGAACCCCAAAAACTGGACAAAAATCTCGAAGTAGTAACGAGAATAAAGAAATCTTTAAAGCGGTCAAAAATTATAGGAAAAACATACGAACAGGAATTCAGGGAGAAAGTAGTAAGAGGAATAATGCAAGGTATAAAAACACATGCCGGCCCGGCTGGTTCCAGATTTATTGACCGGGATTTAACCATAGC
The DNA here is from genome assembly GCA_024225875.1 of bacterium. GTDB lineage: Bacteria > Margulisbacteria > Marinamargulisbacteria > JAAEMD01 > JAAEMD01 > JAAEMD01. The sequence continues at coordinate 161 of JAAEMD010000033.1, read as the reverse complement.
AGCCTTGCAAATAGCTATTTAACCTCAGTTTTGGATAAGCCCCACCTTAAAAAGCTAAAGCAAGTTGATCTGAATCCAGTTTAATAGCGGGCTTTTTAGGTTTAAGTTGATAAGCAGAAAGAGCAGCGATCAAATTAACCAAAAAATTCACAGGCGATCTA
>JAAEMD010000032.1 GCA_024225875.1 bacterium | reverse complement strand
TTCCCGATCACATACTTCCCGGTGAAGACAGAGTTGGACTGTACTTCGAAAGTTCAGTTACATCCATAAATGTTGATTTTTTAATTGATATGGCCTTTGTTTTGATGGTACTTGCTAAATGGCGGCTGAATAATTTTTATGAAGTGAGAATGAATAAATACTATGATTGTGAAAATATACTTAAAAGAAGTTTTTCTTCTATTTGTGTTTCTTCTAAATTAATTAGTTACCTGTATTCGGACAGCCTGCCTGAATCAGTGAGTTTAAAAGACTGTGATAAGAGTAATAAGGTCACAAGAAATGAGATTTTCGAAATGATTAATAAAAACTATAATAAAAAAATTGAAAAGGGTATAAAATGCTGGATATGTGGCACTTCTGTTATAAAATACGACGTTAAGTGTAAAGAGTTCAATGTTTCAACGCAGGGGGATTTTTGGATTTCTTTCCATAAAGAAGATGAAGATCAAGTTCAAACCTGTTTGTCTTATAAGGAAACAAACAAGATATTTAGAGATACAGTTTTAGAGTCTGTGTATTACATACCTAGCCAGAGATACAATGGCACTATAATTTATATTTCGCCTTCTATACTGAACAAAATATTAATTAACATAGAAACAGGCAGGGAACCATTCAGTAAATAAAATAGTAAGGTAAGTCATATTGATTATTGTAAAGAAAATATTATAGCTGACGCAGTTAAGCAGTCTTGTTTTTG
>JAAEMD010000031.1 GCA_024225875.1 bacterium | reverse complement strand
GTTTGCTGGGCTGCGTCAGCAAGCCCTATATAATGAAGGTCCAGCCAGAATTGAGGGGTAATTCTGGTATTACTGATTATGAGCTCCCAGTGTAAGTGAGGATTTGCTGACCCGGCAAAGGATGCTGTGTAGAACAAAAGTTCTATTTCAGCCGGTTAGATAGTGGAAGTTCAAATTTCATTCTTTTTTTTGTTTTTGGATGTATAAAGGCTAAAAAAAATGATTGCAGCAGCTGTGCGCTGCCTTTATGCTTTTTTGTTTTATAAACAGGATCACCTATTACTGGATGGCCTGTATGTGAAAGATGAGCCCGTATTTGATGGGTACGGCCAGTTTTTATCTGTACTTCAATCAGTGTTTTAGTCTGGTATCTTTTGAGAACTTTTATTATAGATATGGCCTCTTTACCAAGACTCCTGTCAGCCGGTATATACATTTTAGTTCTTTTTTTGGGATGTCTTGTTAATGGCAGGTTAATTGTAAAATAGTTGTTAACTATATTCCCTCTAACCATTGCATAATATTTTTTTTCTACTTGACGATTTTTGAACTGTTTTTGCAATTCAAGATGTGTTTCGTTATTTTTAGCTATAATCATCAGCCCTTCAGTGTCTTTATCAATTCTATGAACTATTCCGGGTCTATGCTCAGTTCCTGTGTTTGATAGTTTTTTATTTTTTTTTTGAAGCAGATCAATAAGTGTATTAGAGTGGTTTTTTACTCCGGGATGGACAACTAAACCAGCGGGCTTGTTTATTATTATTATATCCTGATCTTCGAACACAATATCTAATTTAAAGTCGGAACATTTTTGCTGGTTAGCAGGTTCTGTTATATTTTTTTCTTCTATAATATCTATCATATCCTTTTCATTAATATGAAAGGACGGTTTTACATTTTTATTGTTAACAAGTATTTTTTTATTTTTAATTAACTGCTGAATTTCATTTCTTGAAATATTTAGTTGATCAGCCAGGAAAATATCTATTCTGATATTATTTATCTTTGGCTTTATCGTTCTCATTATATAAGAATATATCTAAGGCAAGGCATAAAATACCAATATCAATGGACATATCAGCAAAGTTAAAAACAGGGAAAATCCTGATATCAATGAAGTCTATTACATAACCTCTTAAAATCCGGTCGATCAAATTTCCGGTAGTACCGATTAACAGGAAAGATAATCCTGTTTTTGACAGGGTGGAGTTGGCTATTTTGTTTCGAAATATGATGCATATTAACAGTACGGCTAGACTTATAGATATTAGAAACAGTCTTTTATTCTGCAGTATACCGTAGGCAGCACCGTAATTGTGTACTAAATGAAGATGGAACATGCCGGTAATAACTTTTACAGGACGATAAAATGCAAGGTATTTTTGAGCTGCTGTTTTTGATAACTGATCTATAGCCAGGCCTGTAATTATTAATAATGAGTATTTTTTGTTAAACATTATCTTTAAATACTAAAGAGATTTTTTAATAAATATGAAGTATCTTTTACTAATTCAGGGCTAAGTGATGCTTTAATCAGGTAAGCGATAAATAATACTATTATTGTTGCCCCTATTGTAAAGCCGATCCCCCTCACAAGGCCAATTAATAAGTTTATTGTTAGAAATCTACCTGGTTTAGCCAGGAAAAGTACTAATTCATCGAAGTTGGACTGTTTAAATATTGATGAAAGCAGGTTTACGCTTTCTTCAAACTCAACAATTAGCCCTGTTTTGTTTTGCAGGGTATGTTTAATATCAGGAGAAAGATGTTTTGTTCTATCAAACTCCTTTTTTGCAGCAACTGCCTCTTCAGATAAGAAGCTGTGCTTTTGTGAGAGCCTGTTGATTGCCTCTTTTAGTGAATCAGATTCAGGTTCTTTAGATTCAGCGCTGTTCATACTACCTCTTCTTGTAAAAGAACCTGGAGGCCAGGCAGTATGCTTCCCTCAAGAAACTCTAAAGAAGCTCCGCCTCCTGTAGAAACATGTGTCATTTTATCGCTAAGACCGGCTTGTGATATTGCAGAAGCAGAATCTCCTCCGCCAATGATAGTTATAGCGTTGCTGTCAGCCATTATTTCAGCGACCGCACAGGTTCCTGTTGAAAATTTAGTGACCTCAAAAACACCAAGTGGACCATTCCATATGATGGTTCCGGCATCTTTTATTGATTTTTTTATGGAGTCAATTGTTTTGGGGCCAATGTCAACTCCCAGCATGTCAGATGGTATGGATTTAATATCAACAGTCTGGACGTTCTGGCTGTCTTTAATATTTTCAGTAACGATCTGGTCTAGAGGTAAGAAAAGCTCTGCTTTGGATGTTTTCGCTTTTTCCAGAAAACTTTTTGCTTCCTGGAGTTGATCTTCTTCAAAAAGCGACTTCCCTATTTCATAGCCCTTTGCTTTTAGTATGGTAAAAGCCATGCCTCCACCTATTATTAACTTATCTACTTTATCAAGAAGATTTTTTAATACCTTTGTTTTAGTTGATATTTTTGCGCCCCCAATTATAGCAATAAGAGGACGTTTCGGGCTTTCGATAGCATGACTTAAAAAATCCACTTCTTTTTGTATTAAGTAACCTGCATAGGAGGGTAAATGTTTTGTTACACCTGTATTTGAGGCATGTGCTCTGTGAACAAGTCCGAAAGCATCATTAACAAAAATATCTGCCAGACTGGCCAGTTGTTTAGAAAAGGTCTCGTCGTTTTTTGATTCTTCTGCATAAAACCTTACATTTTCCAGCAGAACGATATTTCCTGCAGTCATGCTGGCTATAGTATGTTCAACTTTACTACCAATACAGTCACTGGCCATAATAATGTTTTTTCCTGTAAGCTCGCAAAGCTTATCGCGAATAGGAGCTAGACTGAGCTTTTTATCTATGGTTCCACATGGCCTGCCCAGATGAGAAATCAGTATTACTTTAGCCCCATTTTTTGTTAGAAAATTAATTGTAGGCAATGCCGCTGAAATTCTGGTATCGTCCGACATTATTTTGTCTTTTATAGGAACATTGAAGTCAACACGTAAAAGGACACGTTTTTCGTATAGTTCACTGAAGGTGAGATTTTGAATTTTTCTTAACATAGTTTCTTCATCTAATAGAATACACGTTTTCATAATATCCGTCATGTTTTTATGAGATTTTCTCTATTAGATCGACAACTCTGTGAGAATAGCCCATTTCATTGTCGTACCATGATATTACTTTTACCATATTACCCATTGTCATAGTTGATTGTGCATCAAAGATAGATGAGTGACTGTTGCCAACAATATCACAGGATACTATTGGATCATTGTTGTATTCCAGTATGCCTTTTAAGCTGCTGTTTGCAGCATCTTTAACAGCTTTATTGACTTCTTCTTTGCTTACACTGGTTTTAAGTTCACATACAAGGTCTATAACAGACCCGTCAGGTGTAGGAACTCTCATCGCCATTCCGTCTAACTTGCCTTCCAGCTCAGGGATAACTAATGATACTGCCTTTGCAGCACCGGTTGTTGTTGGAATTATTGATAGAGCTGCTGCCCGCGCTCTTCTTAAATCCGTATGAGGCAGGTCAAGAATCTTTTGATCATTTGTATAGGCATGAACAGTTGTCATAAAACCTTTAACAATACCAAAGTTACTGTTTAATATTTTTACAACAGGAGCTAGACAGTTAGTTGTGCAGCTTGCATTGGAATAGGCTTTTATTTCCGGCTTAATAGATCCTTCATTAACACCCAGAACAACAGTTGTGATCTTATCTTTTGCAGGAACGGTAAGTATTACTTTTTTTGCGCCTGCCTTTATATGATCCATATAACCGCCCTTTGGGCTTTCAGCAGATCTAAATATGCCTGTAGCTTCAATTGTTACGTCAATATCCAGATCTTTCCATGGTAAGGATCCGGGATCTTTAACTGCCAGTATCTTTATTTCTTTTCCGTTTACAATGATAGAGTCACTTGTTGCTGTGACCTCTCCATTGAATCTGCCATGTACTGAATCATATTTTAACAAATGAGCCAGAGTTTTTGCGTCAGTTAAATCATTGATTGCGGTAACCTCTATTCCAGGTTTGTTTTGAATAATTTTAAATACATTTCTGCCGATTCTGCCAAAACCGTTGATTGCGACTTTTTTTGTCATTTTATTTTGCTTCCTTTCTATAGATAACTGAAAAATATTTGTGGAAATAATTGCAAAATTATATCAGAGCCCAAAATTGAGTGTCAAATAATGCTGTTATAAATTATTTTTTAGTTATAAAAAAACATGGCCTGAGCACTAGTACACTGTGACATTATTTTTTGATCTTCTTATAGAAGCGCAAAAGTTTTTCTCTAGCGTCATGTTTTGTAAATTGCCAGGATATCAATGTTTTTTTAGCGCAGCGCGCCTTCGTCCATGCATAAACCTCATTGGCCAAAAATTCAATATTAGCAATACGACGATAGAGACATTGTTTACTAAGTGCAGATAATTCTATGTCTGCCATGTTTAACCAACTGACTTTTTTAGGAGTACAAATAAACTCCAATCGTCGTGTTAATTCACAAACGTCTGATGCTTCAAAGTTTTCAT
>JAAEMD010000030.1 GCA_024225875.1 bacterium | reverse complement strand
GTTTGCTGGGCTGCGTCAGCAAGCCCTATATATATTAAAAAAACACATCGTCTAAAAAGTAAGGATTAACAAAATGAAAATTAATTTTGCAGTTAATAAAAAAATAATGTCATTAAACTTAAATAAAAAAAAATCAAAAGAGACAAGACATATATATAACTATAATCTTTCCTTAGCTAATCAGATATCAAATACATATATAGCTGCTGAAGCTTTACTTAAATATATTAGTACTAAAAGCATAATAATTAGTACCCGACCAGAAAAAACATTCAATCAAAATCAAAAGATATTAAACAACTTCAGTAATATCAATAAAGGTAAAATTATAAGGTGTCAAAAACAGGATATTGATCATATATACAGTATACTTAAAAAGTACAAAGGAGCTTTAAATGTTTTCAAAAATTCTTTATTTTCTAAAAAAAACACGCTCTCCAGCCCTGATAATACGAACTCAAAAGAACAATACCTGTCAAGTAATAAAAAGCCCGATTTATATAATTACCTGGCTGAGCTGATCAGTAATGATACTTCTAAAGCTGCAGGGAAAGAAAACTTGATCGCAACTTATTATCAAGATTGTGTAGACACATCCACCACTCTTGCAATAGCTCAAAACATTATAGAAAATACAAATTCAAATAAAAATCTACTTCAAAATAAACTGAAATCAGTATTTGAAAAAAATAATTCAACACCAAAGTTAACAAAAGATATTTGTAAAATTTTGAGAAAGCATAAAATGTATAAGACGTATGGCATCTTATATTTAAATACTTTCTACGCCTTGTTATCAAACATTAACAGCAACAACAATTTTAAAACAGAATTAAATATTATTACAAAGGAAATTATTAAGTGCAGCAAAAATGATCAAAAGAAAACCATATTACCGGACAATAAAAATAATTTAAATACGGAAAATACTGATAACTCTAATAATTACATGGTAACCCCCAGTCTAAACAAGCCTGGTTATGAGCAAATGGATGACATGCCGTTTAATCAGGCAGAACTCAATTTTTTTGCAGCGTATAACAAGTGGCATAACAATAACAATAACAGTAGCAATAACAATAACAATAACAATAACAGTAGCAGTTACCAGGAACCAGCACGCAAGAAAAGGAAACTTAATTAAGAAAACTTATAACAGCAGCTCGAAAAAAACATCGAGGTAACTGAATAAATTTTGTAATATTAATTTCTATCCAGTCGACCAGCATACTTTTAAGATACAGTATAAAAATTAGATATACTTTCGACAACTTGAAACTACTACCCCGGCAATATACAAGCTGTCTGAAGGATAAATATCTTCATATTCAGGGTTAGCAGCTTCTAAACATACCAGGCCATTTTTTTTAATGAAATACTTCATAGTCCACTCATTATCAACATTAGCAACAACTATATTGCCTGATGCAGGATCTCTGCCACGCTCAACTAAAACATAGTCTCCCGGGCAAATACCTGCATTAATCATAGAATCTCCCTTAACCATTAACATATAAGTAGTTGTAACTTTATTAACAAGGAATTCCTCCAGAGAAACAGTCTTACGCAACACTTCTTCTTCAGGAGAGGGAAAGCCAGCAGATACAGAACCAAGCAAACGAACCCTTTGATGGAATTCCGGGGTTGAAATCAACTTTCCTTTCATATCTTTTTTCAAAAAGCCCTGCTCGATCAGTCTATTAACAACGTATACAGCTGAGTTTCGAGAAGAATAATTACAGATATCTGCTACTTCACCAATACTTGGCAGTCTATCATTTTGTTTAAAAAAATTTCTGATATTATCCAGTAAAGACATTAAATCAACCCTGTCAGCCATAAATATCCTCCAAAAAAAATGTATTAGACAGATGAGTAACATATTCATTGTACATTTGTTCAACTGATGCGTAAAGGTATTGTAGTTATAGCTGGTACAAATTGAAGTGTCCGTTTAAATTCCTGAGTGCAGTGTACTGGCTGTACATTAACGAAGTCATTTGAAAACTTTAGTGTCGGACATTTTATTTTGGAACAGCTATAATCAATTTATGAGCATTCAGTAAACATGTTCTTCTCTGGTATTTTTCAATAGTCCTGCTATAATCTTAACAATCAACTCCGAAAGGATATTTATTTAACGTTATGAACTTAAAGTCTCTGGCAAAAAAAATCCTTAATACATCACTTGCCGTATTTATTGCATCCATACTTTTTATTATTCTATTTTTATGGAGTATGTGCATGGTCTATATCAAACCTTACGAGTTCGGGATCAAGGAAG
>JAAEMD010000029.1 GCA_024225875.1 bacterium | reverse complement strand
TTCTAACTTAATTCGATATTTTCCTCTCATAGCTTTACCTCCTTCTTAAATAGAAGTATACTATATTTTTGCTTGTTATTTTATGTCACAGTGTACTAGTGAATAAGTAATGATTGAGTAAGAGTATTGGAGTGAATTGTGGATATTGGGCAGGGACGGCAAATTTTAGAATATAAAGATAGAATTATTGCCAACTTTACAAGAGAAAACTGGAGTGAATTGGGGTTGCTGACAGGCTTTACGGACTTAATACAAAGCCATGCACGTTTACTTAGAAGCCTTGACTTCGGAGATGAGGATTATATAGATAATGTTTTAAACGTTTTAACTGGAATGGCGCATCAGCAACCTTCCGTTCTAGACACTATAGAAACTTACCTGGACAGCAAATTTGAGGGAAATACTTATTATGTCTCTAGATCGACCATCTGAAAGAAAAATAACTTTTTCTCCCAGTGTTTTTGAAATTCCTAACACTGCTGTTGAAAGTGACTTAGCATCAGTTATGATGCCATTTGATAGTTCGATGGATAACGTTTATAAAACTATTCAAAATTCATGTGCTTTATCTGGATATAGATCTCTTAGAGCTGATGATATTTGGGATAATAGCACAATAATACAAGACATTTTTAGCCTCATATTTAGATCATCAGTCGTAATAGTTGATTTCACAAGAAAAAATCCGAATGTAATGTATGAGACTGGGATTGCACATACACTTGGTAAGTTAGTTATACCTATCGCCCAATCTCTTGAAGATGTGCCATTCGACATGAAGCATCATAGAGCATTAATTTATTACCCAAACAAAGAAGGGCTTCAAGCTTTATCGGATTCATTAACGCAGAAGTTACAAAGTATTAGAACTATCTAGAAATATCCCACTCGACCGCCTGCCTGGAAATCAAAGTTAAAGCTAGACCGCCCGAAAAATGAATATGTCTATTTTTTTAGATCAAAAAATTACAGTTCAAATTGACTCAGATTAAATCAGATTAATTCCGACTGCGCCAAATAGGTGCCAAAATCAATATTTTTGTAAGTTTTATAAAACGCAAAAACCCACCGAAAAGGTGGGTTTCAAAGCTAAAATTTACTGGCGGGAGCGAAGGGACTCGAACCCTCGACCTCCTGCGTGACAGGCAGGTAGCCTCCAGCCTAAAACCACTATTTTAAGGCTAAATCAAGTTAAATCAGATTAAATCAAATTAGTAACTTCAAGTTTAAATTAATTCCGACTGTGACCAATAGGTGCCAAAATGGTGCCAAAGGATATTCAGCAAAAAACATCTCTAATATTCTAAATAATTTGCCAGAAAATAATTGTAAAATTGCAACGTAAGGTCAATCGATACACATAACTCCTATTTTATCTGTATCAGTTAACATTTGCCTTATCTGCAATCTTTGGCACTAGCTCATTCATGGTATAGTGAACAAACCATCTTCCTAACTCGGTTAATTCATATTGCTTACTATCATCAAAGGCTGATGCCATATAGGGGTTTTTATTTTTAGATTTTCGTTGCATTGATTTCAAGAAGTTTCCCTGAAAGTCTCGTTCTCTGTACTGTCTTATTATTCTCCCTAAGCTTAAGTCATGAATTAAAAGCCTAAATAAATCTGCTTCTGCTGAGTCTTCCCTGACTGCCTTCCCATGTATACAATTCCAAATTTCTTGCCGAGTAAATCCATTGTTCTTATATATAGTTTTTATAATACTGAAGTGTCCTTCGCTATACCTATCAATCCATTCTACAAACAATCTTATTACATCGTCTCCACAAATTTTTTCACCACCTGCTGCATTACTTAAAAGGTTTCTAATTAATATCCTTTTCTCTTCACTCTCTGCTGCACTCCAATCCCGGAAACATTTTTTTATTAAAGACAGGTATTCAGGGCTTTCTATTCTTTTTTGTATTTCTGCGTCTTCTGTATTTATCCTTTCCATGACTTCCATTAACGTTTTTCCAATTTCTTTTATCTCATCTTCTTGCAGCTTTAACCAAGAAGCTAATAGTTTTTTAAATTTCTCTTGCTGATACTCATTCCAGGTAGAATTCCCTGCACCAACGACATTACCAATAAATGGAACTCCGCTAAGTATTGCTAGCGCATATTTAGTTATCTTAGCACCAGTACCAGAAGTTAAAGTATCATCATACATAGAGTTATTTTCATCAATCATAATCTCGATATCCTACCAGTTCTTAAAGAAAAGATTAAGGATATATAGGGCTTGCTGACGCAGCCCAATCATCAAAAAAACAAAAGAACTGAGAAAAG
>JAAEMD010000028.1 GCA_024225875.1 bacterium | reverse complement strand
TGATGATTAATGGCCCCTGATTTTTTCTCAAAGATATAAGCTTATTCATTACTATCTCCCTGTTAATACTTTATTTTTATCTATCAAAACTTATTTTAAACCAGATAAGTTATTCATAAACCACAGTAAACATATTTAGCAGCTGTCCAGCCTGACTGAACTGCTCTTTGAGTTTGCCCAGTTCATTTTCTCACATATTCAATAATAACAGAGCGGGTTCCAGCAGAATAATTCTATCTAAAGTTAAGCCTGGCAAAGCAAAAAATATAATATGGAAATACTGGACAAAGGTTCCCTGAGATGATACTATTCGACATCGATTTATGTGGCCTCATCGTCTAGGGGTTAGGACACATGGTTTTCATCCATGTAACCGGGGTTCGAATCCCCGTGAGGCTACCATCGAGGACATTACACTCTTGAGGGCTCTTCCCCAGATAAGGGGGCAGTTATCATAGCTAAATAAGAACAAAAAAATAGCCATGTAAATTTTAACAACATAACATCCTCAGCCGCAAACGATAATTTTCAAAGTTTTTAAATCCATAAGCCCTCCTTTGAATAAGTTTCATTTTACGATGAAAGCCTTCAGTAATACTGCTATTTTTAGTATAACGCCACATGCAGACGACTTCTTCCAGCCAGGAATCAAGAGTATTGCCAGGGGTAACTAATGATGTAAACCGTGATGACTTTAGTTCATTTACACAATAGATATTACCCCGACCTGAAAATAGTTAACATTCAATCAAACAGCTAAGGCAATATATTTAAGCTCTGCTTTTTTAAAATAATTAGAAACCTTTTTTGGGGATTTTTGAATAGAGTTCATAAAAGAACGGAGCGATTTTTTAAGGTCATCAACAGATTTA